>NZ_JAPFCE010000082.1:0-20750 GCF_026240895.1 Pseudomonas sp. DCB_AW | reverse complement strand
GACCGCCTTGTTTGTTCGACGCGATATCGCGTCATGCGCCAAGGCGGTCGCGCGCGTTTGCCCCAGGAATAATTGGCCCGAAACAAACGTAGGAGCGAGCGTTGCTCGCGATGCGCCGCGCGGGCGGCGCTCGATTCCACAGGCGCTGAATATCCTGAGGCGAACCCATCACCCTTTCATTCTAGGCATCTCGATCCGGTGCTCATGCACCCGCCGATACAGCGTCGCCCGCGATATCCCCAACGCCCGCGCCGCATCAGCCGGCTTCCAGCGGTGCCGGATCAGCGCATCCAGCAACAGTTGCCGAGCCGGGCTGCTGGCATCCACCTCAGCAGACGCCACGGCATCGCCGCGCACCTCCTGCGGCAAATCCTCAAGCCGCACCCACCCGCCCTCACTCACCGCACAGGCATAACGCAACACCTGCCGCAGTTGGCGCAGGTTCCCTGGCCAACGGTAAAGCAGCAGCGCCTGCAATGCATCGTCCGCCAACACCACCTCTACCCCGCACGCTTCGGCTTCTTCGGCTAACAGTTGATGAATCAAACCCAGCCGATCCTCCCGCTCACGCAACGGCGGCAGCGCGAACCGGGCGTTGGCCAGGCGGAAGTACAGGTCCTCACGAAAACGCCCATCCGCCACCATTGCCGCCAGGTCTCGGTGTGTCGCACAGATCACCTGGATGTCCACCCGCTCACGCCGCGCCGCGCCCAAGGGCGCCACTTCGCCCTCCGCCAGCACGCGCAGCAGCCGGGTTTGCAGGTTCAGTGGCATGTCGCCGATTTCGTCGAGAAACAGGGTGCCGCCATCAGCTTGCTGTAAAAGCCCTTGCATGCCTTTGCTGGAGGCGCCGGTAAAGGCCCCGGCTACATAGCCGAACAGCTCGCTCTCGATCAGGCTCTCAGGGATGGCCGCACAGTTCAGCGTGACGAAAGGCCCCTCGCGCCGCTGGCTTTGCCGGTGCAACTGGCGGGCGAAAACCTCTTTGCCCGAGCCCGTTTCGCCTTGCACCAGCACCGCCAGGCTACAGTCCTTGACCCGCGTGGCCAGGCGCAGGTGCTGCTCGATGCGCGCGTCCTGTGCCTGGCGCAAAGGCTGCGGGCGCGGGCGCCGTTGCGGTGCGCTGACGCGGCCATACAGTTCGCCCCAGCCTGGCAAGCGTTGGGCCGAGGCCTCGTTACTGCAGCGCAGCTGGCCCAGGTCGAACAGCTCGCCGATGTGCTCAGGCAAGCAGCCTAGGCGCTCCACCAGGCGCTGCCGGGCCAGGCTGTTGATTGCCTGCAGGCGGCCATCGGCATCCCAGGCCAGCAGGTAGTCGGGCTGGCTTTCGACATAGCCCGGCGTACCATGCGCGCGCATCACCCAATGGCCCTGGGCACTGTGCATGAAGAAGGCGTTTTCTATCTCGCGTGCGGTCTGCTCGACCAACTGCCGAATCAGGTGCTGGCTGCGGCGATCGTCCGGGGATCGCAAGGCCGAGACATCCACCACGCCCAGCAGCTCGCCCAGTGGGTCGAATACCGGTGCCGCCGTGCAGGTCAGGCCGATGAAGGCGGCGCGAAAATGATCGCGCTTGTGCACCGTGACCGGCGCCTTGCTGGTCAGCACCGCCGCCACCCCACAGGTGCCCTCCTCGCCTTCCGACCAGCAGGTGCCCAGGTACAACCCAGCTTTGCGGCAGTCATTGCGGATGGCGGACTCAACCCGGTAATCGATGGTCTGCCCCTGGGCATCGGTGAGCAGCACGCAATAGTCGGCGCCGCGGACCTGCTCATGCAGCCGTGCCACGGCGTCGCCGGCGATGCGCAGAAACAGCTCGGCACGTTCTCGGCATTCGTTGAGCAGGCTTTGCGAAAGGATACGTGGCCCCTGCTGGGAGCCTGGGTCGAGGCGATACAGGTGCATGGAGCGGCGCCAGGAATCGAGGATCAGCGGCGGCACCGGTGCCTGTGGCAGGCGGTCGGCGTTTTTCAGCACCCGGCTGACGCAGTCGACATGGGCTCGGGAGTTCGCGGCAAGCATTCAGGCCCTCCGGTTCTCATTGCTGTTTTTATCGTTGTGCGGCCATTAAGCGCTTCCGGGCATGCCCCGACAAGCACTGTGTGAATACCGGCTCGCTTGAGACGCAGCGTCTCAGCGTCTCGGCAAAAGCCGCCGCAACCTGGTACCCCGCGTCTCGCCGGGCATGCTGGGCGCACGCACTTTCCTACGCACAGACCGCTCTGGCACAGCCACTTCAGGCAGATGAAACAAAGCTGGCACCTCCCTTGCTCTGTCCCTGACAAACAAGAATACGAGGTGCGCCATGCCGCAACCCACCCCGACTGTCGGGATCATTGCCAACCCTGCCTCCGGCCGTGACCTGCGCCGCCTGACCGCCAGTGCCGGGCTCTATTCGAGCACCGACAAGGCGTCGGCGATCCAGCGGCTGTTGGCCGCCTTCGGTGCCACCGGCATCGGCCGGGTGCTGCTGCCGACCGACATGACCGGCATCGCCGCCGCCGTGCTCAAGGCCAGCCAAGGCCCCGCTGCCCGCGATCAGCACTGGCCGAACATCGAGGTGCTCGACCTGCCATTGACCCAGACCGTTGCCGATACCCGCCTGGCCACCCGACGCATGGTCGGCCAAGGCGTGGCGATGATCGCGGTGCTCGGCGGCGACGGCACCCACAAGGCAGTGGCAGCAGAAGCCGGTGACATCCCACTGCTGACCTTGTCCACCGGCACCAACAATGCCTTCCCGGAATTACGCGAAGCCACCAGCGCCGGCCTGGCGGGCGGCTTGCTCGCCAGCGGCCGCGTGCCCGCCAGCATCGGCCTGCGCCGCAACAAGCGCTTGCGGGTGAAGGTGCCCGAGCAGCAGTTGGACGAGTGGGCACTGGTGGAAGTCGCCGTTTCGCCCCAGCGTTTCATCGGCGCCCGCGCCCTGAGCCGCAGCGAAGACCTCAGCGAGGTGTTCGCCTGCTTCGCCGAACCCCATGCCATTGGCCTGTCCGCCCTGTGCGGCTTGTGGTGCCCGGTGTCACGCCAGGACCCGCACGGCGCCTGGGTGCGCCTGAACCCCGGCGCCGAGCAGGCCCTGCTCGCGCCCCTGGCGCCTGGCCTGCTGCAAGGCTGCGGCATCACCGCCAGCGGCGTGCTGACGCCGGGCGTCGCCCATCGCCTGAGCCTAAGCAGCGGCACCCTGGCCCTGGATGGCGAACGCGAGATCGAATTCGCCGAGCACGACACCCCCACCATCACCCTGGAGCACCAAGGCCCGCTCACCGTGGACGTCGAGGCCGTGCTGGCCCACGCCGCCCGCCATCACCTGCTGGCCGTGTCGCGCGGCCACCGGCTACACCCTGCAACCGCGTGTTGAGACAACCCTGGAGAACAACAAGATGTCCAATCAACTCAGTACAGAACAACTACTGCATGCCTATGAAGTGATGCGCACCATCCGCGCCTTCGAGGAACGTCTGCACGTGGAATTCGCCACCGGCGAAATCCCCGGCTTCGTCCACCTCTATGCCGGCGAAGAAGCGTCCGCCGCAGGCGTCATGGCCCACCTGCGTGACAGCGACTGCATCGCCTCGACCCACCGCGGCCATGGCCACTGCATCGCCAAGGGCGTAGACGTGTACGGCATGATGGCCGAGATCTACGGCAAGAAAACCGGTGTGTGCGGCGGCAAGGGCGGCTCGATGCACATTGCCGACCTGGAAAAAGGCATGCTCGGTGCCAACGGCATCGTCGGGGCCGGTGCGCCATTGGTTGCAGGCGCCGCGCTGGCCGCCAAGCTCAAGGGCCGCGATGACGTGTCGGTGGCCTTCTTCGGCGACGGTGCCTCCAACGAAGGCGCCGTGTTCGAAGCCATGAACATGGCCTCGATCATGAACCTGCCGTGCATCTTCGTCGCCGAGAACAATGGCTATGCCGAGGCCACGGCGTCGAACTGGTCGGTGGCCTGCGACCACATTGCCGACCGCGCTGCCGGCTTTGGCATGCCGGGCGTGACCATCGATGGCTTTGACTTCTTCGCCGTGTACGAAGCCGCGGGCGCCGCCATTGAGCGTGCGCGCTCCGGGCAAGGCCCCTCGCTGATCGAGGTCAAGCTCAGCCGCTACTACGGCCACTTCGAAGGGGATGCGCAAACCTACCGCGCCCCGGATGAAGTGAAGAACCTGCGCGAGTCCCGCGATTGCCTGATGCAGTTCCGCAACAAGACCACCCGTGCCGGCCTGCTCAGCGCCGAGCAACTCGACGCCATCGATGCGCGTGTCGAAGACCTGATCGAAGACGCCGTGCGCCGCGCCAAATCCGATCCCAAGCCACAGCCCGCCGACCTGCTCAGCGACGTCTACGTCAGCTACCCCTGAGCCGCGGATTACAAGAACAACAGGAGAATCACCATGGCAAGAAAGATCAGCTACCAGCAGGCCATCAACGAAGCCTTGGCCCAGGAAATGCGCCGCGACAGCACTGTGTTCATCATTGGCGAAGACGTGGCTGGCGGTGCCGGTGCGCCCGGCGAAGAGGACGCCTGGGGTGGTGTGCTGGGCGTGACCAAGGGCCTGTATCACCAGTTCCCTGGGCGGGTGCTCGACGCGCCGCTGTCGGAAATCGGCTATGTCGGCGCCGCCGTGGGTGCCGCAACCCAAGGCCTGCGCCCGGTGTGCGAACTGATGTTCGTCGACTTCGCCGGCTGCTGCCTGGACCAGATCCTCAACCAGGCCGCCAAATTCCGCTACATGTTCGGCGGCAAGGCCGTGACCCCGCTGGTGATGCGCACCATGTACGGCGCTGGCCTGCGCGCTGCGGCCCAGCACTCGCAGATGCTCACCTCGCTGTGGACACACATCCCCGGCCTTAAGGTGGTCTGCCCGTCCTCGCCATACGATGCCAAGGGCTTGTTGATCCAGGCGATACGCGACAACGACCCGGTGATCTTCTGCGAGCACAAGCTGCTCTACAGCCTGCAGGGCGAGGTGCCGGAAGAGGTCTACAGCGTGCCGTTCGGCGAAGCCAACTTCCTGCGCGACGGCGACGACGTGACCCTGGTGACCTACGGGCGCATGGTCCATGTGGCGCTGGAAGCCGCCAACAACCTGGCCCGCCAAGGCATCGACTGCGAAGTGCTGGACCTGCGCACCACCAGCCCGCTGGATGAAGACAGCATCCTGGAGAGTGTCGAGAAAACCGGCCGCCTGGTGGTGATCGACGAAGCCAACCCGCGCTGCTCCATGGCCACCGACATCAGCGCACTGGTGGCGCAGAAAGCCTTCAGCGCCCTCAAGGGCCCGATCGAGATGGTCACCGCGCCGCACACGCCGGTGCCGTTCTCCGATGCGCTGGAAGACCTGTACATCCCCGACGCGGCGAAGATCGAGGCCGCCGTGCGCAAAGTGATCGAAGCTGCAAGGAGCGCCGCATGAGCCAGATCCATACGCTGACCATGCCCAAGTGGGGCCTGTCGATGACCGAGGGCCGGGTGGACACCTGGCTCAAGCAGGAAGGTGACCCCATCAACAAAGGCGACGAAGTGCTGGACGTCGAGACCGACAAGATCAGCAGCAGCGTCGAAGCCCCCTTCAGCGGTGTACTGCGCCGCCTGGTGGCCAAGCCGGATGAAACCCTGCCGGTCGGCGCGTTGCTGGCGGTGGTGGTGGAAGGCGAAGCCGACGAGGCCGAGATCGATGCCGTGGTGCAGCGCTTCCAGGCCGAATTCGTCGCCGAAGGTGGCGCCGACCAGGCACAAGGGCCAACCCCGCAAAAAGCCGACGTGGGCGGCCGCCTGTTGCGCTGGTTCGAACTGGGCGAAGGCGCAACGCCGCTGGTGCTGGTGCATGGCTTTGGCGGTGATTTGAACAACTGGTTGTTCAACCACCCGGCGTTGGCGGCCGAGCGTCGCGTCATCGCCCTTGACCTGCCGGGGCACGGGGAGTCGGCCAAGGCGCTGCAACGCGGCGACCTGGATGAACTGAGCGAAACCGTGCTGGCACTGCTCGACCACCTGGACATCCCCCGCGCCCACCTGGCCGGGCACTCGATGGGCGGCGCTGTCAGCCTCAACCTGGCGCGCCTGGCGCCACAGCGGGTGGCCAGCCTCACCCTGGTGGCCAGTGCAGGGCTTGGGGCTGCGATCAACGGGCAGTACCTGCAAGGTTTCGTGGCTGCAGCGAACCGCAATGCACTCAAGCCGCAAATGGTGCAGTTGTTTGCCGACCCGGCGCTGGTCACCCGGCAATTGCTGGAGGATATGCTCAAGTTCAAGCGCCTGGAGGGCGTCGATGCGGCGCTGCGCCAGCTGGTGTCGGCCATCGCCGAGGGCGACCAGCAGCGCCACGACCTGCGCGGCGTGCTGGGGCAGCACCCGGCGCTGGTGATTTGGGGCGGCAAGGACGCGATTATCCCGGCCAGCCATGCCGACGGGCTGGAAGCCGAAGTGCTGGTACTGCCGGACGCTGGCCATATGGTGCAGATGGAGGCGGCTGAACAGGTCAACCGGAAGATGGTGGATTTCTTGCGGGGGCATTGAGGGAATGAGGGGCATGGCTTGGGGTGGTGTCTGGGTTTAGAAGTGCATGCCTTGAGGGGTTCTGCGCCTGTGAGATCGAGCGCCGCCCGCGCGGCGCTTCGCAGCACAAGGCTGCTCCCACATCTGTTCCGGGCCAGTGACGCCTGTGCCAGCGCACGCGGCCGCCTTGTTTGTCCGACGCGATATTGAGGCGGGCACCAAGAAGGCCGCGCGCCCATGCCCCAGGAATAATTGGCCCGAAACAGATGTGGGAGCAGCCTTGTGCTGCGAAGCGCCGCGCGGGCGGCGCTCGATCTCACAGGCGCTGCCCTAATCAAGGCCTGCACCTGTCAGCCCCCACCTAATCCCCCGACATGCACCCCGCCATCGCGCGATCTGTAAGGTATTTCCGAACCTGAAACGAAATGCTTCAGCTCTCATCATCAAGCGAATTATCCTACGAGCCTGTCGGAGGTCGCTCCATTGTCGGGGAAACATCTCAGGGATAACGTCTCAGGGTCGCCATGTTTGGTGACCGGGCGTGAGAAACCCGAAGGTGTGTGATTGCGGCATTCGTCATGGCAGCCGTGCGCGGGCAGGCTTCGGCCTGGCCGAGCTCACACGTCCTCGGATTTCTCACCCCGTGCACGGTCGCCACCCTAGTCCCGTGAGAAAGGACCCTGTGGAGGCTATTTTCTGAACCGACGTGTGAGTTGTGATTATGAAGAAGATTGTCCCAGATCCACCCAAAACGCTGACTTCCCGCCCCTTCTACAGCATCAACCAAGACATGCCCTCGGTAGACGCCGTGATCCATGCTCTCCAGTTGATGAGCGGTATCGAAGACACCCTGGACGAATACATCTGCGCCAATGCGGGTGAGCCGGGCATCAACATGCTGGTCAATGCGGTGCATCACCTACAGATGACCAAAGCGCTGGCCGAGTTGCTGTTGCGTCGCCAGGCCGGGAGCATCACCTAGCATTGATACTGCTCCGCCCACAAGGGCAGCGCAGATACTGGAGCGGCCTTGCCGGGGCGCTCCTACAAAGCCTGCGGGCCTGTTGTTTATCTGCTTATGCCCTATCTGTCTCAGCCCCCCATTCTGCGTCATACTCGGCAGACCTATTGCCCGGTCTCCACCATGCGTCCACTGCTCCCTGTCACCCTGATCCTGTTGCTCGCCGCGTGCGGAGATGGCGAATCGCTACTGCCTCCGGACGCGCGCCTGCCCGACGGCGGGCGTTACCGGGGCGAGGTGGTCAATGGCCTGCTGCAAGGCGAGGGCCGCATCGACTACCCCAATGGCAGCTGGTACGCCGGCAGTTTCAAGGACGGCCAATGGCATGGTCAGGGTGAGTGGCACGGCCAAAACGGTGAAGTCTACCGGGGCCAGTTCGCCGAGGGCCTGTTCCAGGGTCTCGGCGACTTGACCACGCCAGGCAGCCACTATGCCGGCACCTTCAGCCACGGCCGACGCGACGGTGAAGGTACCCTCAAGCAAGCCGACCAGACCTACCGCGGCCAGTTCAAGGACGACCAGTACGAAGGCGCAGGCGAGTTGGAGCTGGCCGACGGCAGCCGCTACCAGGGCCTGTTCGCCAAAGGCAAACCGAACGGCGCCGGCGTGCGCAGCGACGCCAGCGGCAACCAGTTCAGCGGCCGTTTCGTCGATGGCCTGCTGCAAGGCAGCGGCACCTACGACAGCGTCGACGGCGAGCAGTACATCGGGGAGTTCAAGGACAACCGCCTGGAAGGCCGCGGCCGCTATGAAAGCGCCGAAGGTGACGTGTGGATCGGCGAATTCAAGGATGGCTCACTGGTGGGCGAAGGTGAACTGCTCGGCAGCGATGGCAGCCATTACAAAGGCGGTTTCGTTGACTGGCACTTTTCTGGCCAAGGCAACCTGCAACTGGCCGACGGCAGCCAGTACATCGGCGCCTTCGAAAACGATGCCTACCATGGCAAAGGCCGGCTGACCCTGAGCAACGGCAAGGTCGAGGGTGGCACTTGGGTCAATGGCGTACGCGTGCGCGACGAAAAGGGCACGCTGTTGCCCGACCCGCTGGACCTGGCCTTGCTCAACCAGGGCCGCCTGCTAGAGGACGCGCTGGCACGGGTGCCGCCTACCGCGCCGGCCATCCAGTTATACAGCCTGGTCGTGGCCGGCGATGGCCAGCAAAGTGTGTTCCTGCGCGAAGCCGACTATGTCAGCAACATGCTCAAGGTCCGTTTTGGCGCCCGTGGCCAGGTCACCCTGGTCAACCACCGGGACCACATGGCCAGCCGCCCCATGGCCACCCGCGAGAACCTCACCCGCGCCGCCCGTACCCTGGCCGAACGCAGCGGCCCCGAGGACCTGGTGTTCATCTACCTCACCAGCCACGGCAGCCACGACCACCAACTGGTGCTCGACCAACCCCGCCTGCAACTGGCCGACCTGTCCGCCGACGAGCTGGCCAGTGCCCTGGCACCGCTGAAAGAGCGCGACAAGGTAATCGTCATCTCGGCCTGCTATTCAGGGGGCTACATCGCGCCGCTCAAAGACGATCGCACGGTGATCATGACCGCCGCCCGCGCCGATCGGGTGTCGTTCGGTTGCTCGGAGGAAGCCGACTTCACCTACTTTGGCGATGCCCTGTTCGCCGAGGCGCTGAACCAGACCGACGACCTGAAACAGGCGTTTGAACTGGCACGCGCCAGCGTTGCCGAAAGAGAACGAAAGGACGGTTTCGAAGCCTCTGAACCGCAGCTTTGGGCGCCGCCAGCAGTACTGGCACACTGGCAGCACCTACGCCGGCAACAGGCCGAGGAAGCGCTACGCAATGCTGCACAAGCGACGGTGGAGCAGCAGGAAAAAAAGCCCGGCAACCACTAAGCTTGTGTGTAACAAGGGAGAGACATCATGTATTTGACGCCTCAGCATGTCCTGCTTGCCGGTGCCACGGGTCTGACGGGTGAACACCTGCTAGACCGCCTACTCAACGAACCGACCATCAGCCGGGTCCTGGCCCCTACGCGCCGGCCGCTGGCCGAACACCCGCACCTGGAAAACCCAGTGGGCGACCCGGCGGTGTTTCTTCCGCAGCTGGCCGGGCGTGTCGATATCGCCTATTGCTGCCTGGGCACCACGCTCAAACAGGCCGGCTCCGAATCGGCTTTCCGCGCCGTCGACCTGGACATGGTCGTGGCCTTCAGCAAGCGCGCCCGGGAACTCGGTGCACGCCATTTGCTGGTTGTCAGCGCAGTCGGCGCCGACCCTAAATCATCGATCTTCTACAACCGCGTCAAGGGTGAAATGGAGGAAGCGCTGAAGGCCCAGGACTGGCCACAGCTGACCATCGTCCGCCCGTCGGTGCTGCTGGGTGATCGCATTGAGCCGCGCTTTGGCGAGCAACTGATTTCGCCGCTTTCCAAGCTGATACCTGGGAAGTATCGGGGTATCGAGGCGTGCACCCTGGCACGGGCGCTGTGGCGCCTGGCGCTGGAGGAAGAAGACGGGGTGCGGGTGATCGAGTCGGATGAACTGCGCCGCCTGGGCAAAAACTAACGCCGCACGTGCTCCCGCACAGATTACGCGTTAATACCGTAATCAAAGCCCGCCGGTGGCCTGGAAGCCAACGCCTGCTGCCGTCAGCAACGACAACGGCAGCAGCAGCGTATCCAGTAACAGGCTACCGGGCAGATCCAGGCCTGGGTAGGCGGGCGCCAGCGCGCCGAAATGATCTTTTGGGCAGCACCCGCCGTTCATCACATACAGGTCCAGCCGCGTTCCGGCATACACCACCGGCGCGCCTGGCTTGTTGGCATCCAGCGTGCGCACCGTGGCGCAGCCACTGAGCAGCGCAAACGCCACCAACCCCGACAGTGCTCGCTTCAATCATCCGCCCCAAAGTGATGTTCACCCCAACGCGGCAGCATGTCCTGAGGGATGTCCAGCAGGTTGAGAATGCGTGCAACGACGAAATCGATCAGGTCGTCGATGGTCTGCGGCTGATGGTAGAAGCCTGGGGCCGCAGGCAAGATCACGGCACCCATCTGCGACAGCTTGAGCATGTTCTCCAGGTGGATCGTCGAGAACGGGGCTTCACGCGGCACCAGGATCAACTGGCGGCGCTCCTTCAAGGTGACGTCGGCAGCGCGCTCGATCAGGTTGTTGCAAGCACCGGTGGCAATCGCCGACAAGGTACCCGTGGAACACGGCACCACCACCATCGCCGCCGGCGCGCCAGAGCCCGAGGCCACCGGCGACATCCAGTCTTCCTTGCCATACACGCGGATCTGGCCGTCGGCAGCGCCGGTGTATTCGGTCAGAAACGCCTGCATCGCCTGGGGCTTGGGCGGCAGCAACACATCGGTTTCGGTGGACATCACCAGCTGCGCGGCCTTGGAAATGAGGAAATGCACCTCGCGGTCCTCACGCACCAGGCAATCAAGCAGGCGCAGGCCATATTGCGCGCCAGAGGCGCCCGTCATGGCCAGGGTGATGCGCGCCGGCCCGCTCACTTGAGCGCCTCGGCCAGTTTGCCGTGCAAGCCGCCGAAGCCGCCGTTGCTCATGATCACCACGTGGGTGCCCGGCCGTGCCTGGCCCTTGATGCGCTCGATGATCGCTTCGAGGCTGTCGGCAACCACGCTCGGCACGGTGCACTGCGCCGCCGTGGCGGCCAGGTCCCAGCCCAGGTTAGCCGGTGCGTACCAGATGACCTGGTCGGCATCGTTGACGCTTTCCGGCAGGCCATCGCGGTGGGCACCCAGCTTCATCGAGTTGGAGCGCGGCTCGATCACCGCAATCACCGGTGCTTCACCTACGCGCTTGCGCAGGCCGTCGAGGGTGGTGGCGATGGCGGTCGGGTGGTGAGCGAAGTCATCGTAGATGGTCACGCCCTGCACTTCAGCGACCTTCTCCATGCGCCGCTTGACGCTTTTAAAGGCGCTCAACCCGGCGATACCCATGGCCGGCACTACACCGACATGGCGGGCCGCAGCCAGGGTTGCCAAGGCATTGGCGACGTTGTGCTGACCGGTCAGCGCCCAATCGACAACGCCCTGTGCCTCGCCCTCGAACAGCACTTCGAAGCGCGACCCATCGGGGCTGAGCAGGCGCGCCTGCCATTGGCCGCCTTCACCGGTGGTTTGCACCGGGGTCCAGCAACCCATGCCGATGACCCGCTCCAGCGCCTGTTCGGTGGTCGGATGGATCACCAGGCCTTCGCTCGGGATCGTGCGCACCAAGTGGTGGAACTGGCGCTCGATGGAGGCCAGATCGGGGAAGATGTCCGCGTGATCGAACTCAAGGTTGTTGAGAATCGCGGTGCGCGGGTGGTAGTGGACGAACTTCGAGCGTTTATCGAAGAACGCACTGTCGTACTCGTCGGCCTCGACCACGAAGAACGGGGTGTCGCCCAAACGCGCGGACACCGAGAAGTTCTGTGGCACGCCGCCGATCAAGAACCCAGGGCTCATGCCGGCATGCTCCAGCACCCAGGCCAGCATGCTGCTGGTGGTGGTCTTGCCATGGGTACCGGCAACGGCCAATACCCAGCGGCCCTGCAGCACGTGGTCAGCCAGCCACTGAGGGCCAGAGACATAGGGCAGGCCCTTGTTCAACACGTATTCCACCGCCGGGTTGCCCCGCGACATGGCGTTGCCGACCACGACCAAGTCGGGTGCCGGGTCTAGCTGAGCCGGGTCATAGCCCTGGGTCAGCTCGATGCCCTGGGCTTCGAGCTGGGTGCTCATCGGGGGATAGACATTGGCGTCGGAGCCGGTGACGCGGTGGCCAAGCTCTTTGGCCAGGACCGCCAGGGAACCCATGAACGTGCCGCAAATACCGAGAATGTGAATATGCATGGTCGACCTCGCAAAACATCGAGGCAGGGTAGCCCAGGGCGCGGGAAATCGCACCCGCTGTTTCGCTCAGCCGACCCGGGTGATGCCGTGTTTGCGCAGTTTTCGATACAAAGTATTGCGGCTGATGCCCAGGTGCTCGGCAACGCGGGTCAAGTGCCAGTGTTTTGCCTCCAGCACTGACAGCAGAGCTTCGCACTCAGCGTCCTCAAGGCGCACTGGCGCGCTCTTGTGGGTGAGACTGTTTTGCTCCTCGTGTGGGAGCGTGCTTGCCCCGCGAACACCGGCAAAGCCGGTGCCATCCACCGCGTTGCCTGCTTCGCGGGGCAAGCCCGCCCCCACAGGGGCCGCATTACTCCGGAAAGTCGCGGGCAGGTCGGAGAACCCGATGAAGGTGTTATCGCAAAGCGCCACGAGCGTGCGCAATACATTGCGCATCTGCCGCACGTTCCCCGGCCAGGCAAAGTCCAGCAACGCCTGACGCGCACTGGGCTCCAGTTCGAACCGTTGCCCCTGGGCTTCCTGACGCAGCAAAAAGTCCAGCAACTGGCCCTTGTCACTGCGCTCACGCACTGATGGCAAGGCCACCTCCAGCCCGTTCAGCCGGTAATACAGGTCTTCGCGGAAGCTGCCCTGCGCCACCCGCTCCAGCAGGTCGCGGTGGGTGGCACTGACGATGCGCACGTCCACGGCCTGGGGCTCACCGCCAATCGGCACCACCTGGCGCTCTTCCAGGACCCGCAACAGGCGCGTCTGCAAGGCCAGTGGCATGTCACCAATCTCGTCCAGCAACAACGTGCCGCCGTCGGCCTGCAGCAGCTTGCCGCGCATGCCTTCCTTGCGTGCGCCGGTAAAGCTGCCACCGCGATAACCGAACAGCTCGCTTTCGATCAGGCTCTCTGGGATCGAGGCGCAGTTGATCGCCACGAACGGCTTGCCGCGACGCTGGCTGGCCTGGTGCACGGCCTGGGCGAACGCCTCCTTGCCGCAACCGGTCTCGCCACGCAACAGCAGCGGCACATCACGCTCGAATACCCGCACGCAGCGGCGGAAGTCGTTTTGCAACGCCGGGTCGAGCAGGCAGATGCCTGGCGCTTCAGCACGCTGGGGCTGGGGCTGGCTGAGCGGTACTGACCAGACCGGCGTACGCGCCTGGCCTCGCAGGCTGGCAAACACCTGGCGGCCGTCGCGTGTCTGCAACGGCCAGACGGTACTGCCGCCCGGCACGGCGCGGCTGAACAGTTCGTCGTGGCTGCAAGCAAAAAACCGCTCCACCGGTTGCCCCAGCACGCCACCGCGAACGGTGCCCAACAGGTTGAGCGCGCTCTGGTTGGCGGCGCAAATCCGCCCGTCACCCTCGAAGGCCAGCAAGCCCTCGCTGAACAAGCCGACCGACTCAGCCTGCAGATGAAAGCGCAGCAGCCACTGCTGCTGAAAATGACGCAGGAAATAACAGCTCTCGATCATCTTCGCCGAGAGGTTGACCAAGGCCATGGTGTGGAACTGGCTCTGCCGCGACACATCGGGCCGCGCCGACGACACGTCGAGTACCGCCAGCAGTTCGCCATGCGGGTCGAACACCGGGCTTGCCGAGCAGGTCAGGCCGGTGTGGCGGCCACGAAAGTGTTCGTGCTGATGAATGGTCAGGGCCTGGCGCTCGACCAGGCAGGTGCCGATACCGTTGGTGCCTTCGCGCGCTTCGCTCCAGTCGGCGCCCAGCCACAGCCCTGCCCGCTCGAAGATGCGCCGCTCGCTGGGTGCACTGACACAGTTGAGGATCACCCCACGGGCATCGGTCAGCAGCACCGCATGGCCAGCGCCAGAGAGCTGCTGATGCAGGCTGTTCATCTCGGCGTCGGCAATTTTCAGCACCTGGTGCAGGCGCTCGCGGGTTTCCAGCAAGCGCCCGTGTTCAAGCACCACGGGGGCCTCGATCAGCGTCGGGTCGAGGTGGTAATCCTCGAGGCAGCGCAGCCAGGACCGGGCGATCGCCGGGTCACTGCCGCCCGCCCCGGCTTCACCGTGGGCAACGGTATGCACTTGCTGGGCATGGCGACTCAAGTGATTGCTCTGCATGTGTTGTGGTTCTCCGCAGATCGAGCGTTCAGCCAGCATCCTCCACCCGGCGGGCCTTTGCAATGCACCTGCTGGCAGCGTGTCGCAAATGGCACAAAGTGTCACACAGGCCGTACCACGGCTGGCACAGCGGGCTTTCACAGCCCTCTGAAAATTACGCTAAGTGCTTGATTTAGCAGACCCTCAAAACACTGGCCCAACCTTTGCTCTACGCTTTTCAACTCCCTAACAAACACAATAGCCAGGAGACACACCATGCGTTACGCACATCCCGGTACCGAAGGCGCGAAGGTTTCCTTCAAGAGCCGCTACGGCAACTACATCGGTGGTGAATTCGTAGCTCCGGTCAAGGGGCAGTACTTCGAAAACACCTCCCCGGTGAATGGCAAGCTGATCGCAGAGTTTCCCCGCTCCACTGCCGAAGACATCGACAAAGCCCTGGATGCCGCCCACGCCGCCGCCGATGCCTGGGGCCGCACGTCCGTCCAGGACCGCTCCAACGTGCTGCTGAAAATCGCCGACCGCATCGAGCAGAACCTTGAAGTCCTGGCCATTACCGAAACCTGGGACAACGGCAAGCCAATCCGCGAAACCCTCAACGCCGACATCCCGCTGGCGGTCGATCACTTCCGTTACTTCGCCGGTTGCATCCGTGCCCAAGAGGGCGGCGCTGCCGAAATCAACGAAGGCACCGTCGCCTATCACATTCACGAGCCTCTGGGCGTGGTCGGGCAGATCATCCCGTGGAACTTCCCGCTGCTGATGGCCGCGTGGAAACTCGCCCCAGCCCTGGCCGCAGGCAACTGCGTGGTCCTCAAACCCGCCGAGCAGACCCCGCTGGGCATCACTGTACTGATGGAGCTGATCGGCGACCTGCTGCCCAAAGGCGTGCTCAACGTCGTCCAGGGGTATGGCCGTGAAGCGGGCGAAGCGCTGGCCACCAGCAAACGCATCGCCAAAATCGCCTTCACCGGTTCGACCCCGGTCGGCTCGCACATCATGAAATGCGCCGCCGAAAACATCATCCCGTCCACCGTCGAGCTGGGCGGCAAGTCGCCTAACGTGTACTTCGAAGACATCATGCAGGCCGAGCCGAGCTTCATCGAGAAGGCCGCCGAAGGCATGGTGCTGGCATTCTTCAACCAGGGCGAAGTGTGCACCTGCCCGTCGCGTGCCCTGGTGCAGGAGTCGATCTACCCGCAGTTCATGGAAGTGGTGATGAAGAAGGTCCTGCAGATCAAGCGTGGGGATCCGCTGGACACCGACACCATGGTCGGCGCCCAGGCGTCGCAACAGCAGTTCGAGAAGATCCTGTCGTACCTGGAAATTGCCAAGGAAGAAGGCGCCGAGCTGCTGACCGGCGGCAAGGTGGAAAAACTCGAAGGCGCGCTGTCGACCGGTTACTACATCCAACCGACCCTGCTCAAGGGCAACAACAAGATGCGCGTGTTCCAGGAAGAAATCTTCGGCCCGGTGGTCAGCGTCACCACCTTCAAGGACGAAGCCGAAGCCCTGGCGATTGCCAACGACACCGAGTTCGGCCTGGGTGCCGGTGTGTGGACCCGCGACATCAACCGCGCCTATCGCATGGGCCGCGGCATCAAGGCTGGCCGCGTGTGGACCAACTGCTACCACCTGTACCCGGCGCATGCCGCGTTTGGCGGTTACAAGAAGTCCGGCGTTGGGCGTGAGACCCACAAGATGATGCTCGATCACTACCAGCAGACCAAGAACCTGCTGGTGAGTTACGACATCAATCCGTTGGGCTTCTTCTAAACCTGAGATGGCTGCGGGGGCTGCTTTGCAGCCCTCCGCAGCGGTTCATCACCACCACAAGCCAAAGCGGTTCCCGCACACGAACCGCTCTGGCTCGCTTCCTGCAGTACCTATCACCATGGGCTGGAAGTCCCTCCGGCCACCAAGAAAAACAACAGGTGAAACTATGCCAAGCGATCATTCCGGTAATGTGCCGGCAGGCTCTTCTGTCGACTTCGAAAAAGTCGGTTCGGACTATTTCCAGCAACGTGAACTGAAAAAAGGCGCAGCAGGCTGGGTGCTGTTGGTTGGCCTCGGGGTCGCCTATGTGATCTCCGGCGACTACGCCGGGTGGAACTTCGGCCTGGCCCAAGGCGGCTGGGGCGGTATGTTCCTCGCCACCCTGCTGATGGCCACCATGTACCTGTGCATGTGCTTCTCGTTGGCCGAGTTGTCGTCGATGATCCCCACTGCAGGCGGCGGCTACGGCTTTGCCCGCAGCGCCTTTGGCCCATGGGGCGGTTTTCTTACCGGCACGGCCATCCTCATCGAATATGCCATTGCCCCGGCGGCCATCGCCGTGTTCATCGGCGCCTATTGTGAGTCACTGTTCGGCATCGGCGGCTGGGTCATCTACCTGGCGTTCTACATCGTGTTCATCGGCATCCACATCTTCGGCGTCGGCGAAGCGCTGAAGCTGATGTTCATCATCACCGCCATTGCCGCCATTGCCTTGGGCGTGTTCCTGGTGAGCATGGTGCCCCATTTTGATGCAGCCAACCTGTTCGACATCGCCAAGACCGACGCCGCTGGCGCCAGCAGTTTCCTGCCGTTCGGCTACGTCGGCGTGTGGGCCGCAATCCCTTACGCCATCTGGTTCTTCCTCGCCGTCGAAGGCGTGCCGCTGGCCGCCGAAGAAACCAAGAACCCAAAACGCGACCTGCCCCGCGGCCTGATCGGCGCGATGCTGGTGCTGCTGGCCTTCGCCCTGCTGATCCTGGTGATCGGCCCTGGCGCGGCGGGTTCCGAAGCGCTCAAGGCCTCCGGTAACCCACTGGTCGAGGCACTGTCCAAAGCCTATGGCGGTTCCACCTGGATGGGCAGCTTCGTCAACCTGGTCGGCCTGGCTGGCCTGATTGCCAGCTTCTTCTCGATCATCTATGCCTACTCGCGGCAGATCTTCGCGCTGTCCCGCGCCGGCTACCTGCCGCGCAAACTCTCCGAGACCAACAAAAGCAAAGCGCCGGTCCTGGCCCTGATCATCCCCGGCCTCATCGGTTTCGGGCTGTCGCTGACCGGCCAGGGCGACCTGCTGATTCTGGTCGCGGTGTTCGGCGCCACGCTGTCCTACGTGCTGATGATGGCTGCACACATCACCCTGCGCATCCGCCGTCCGAAAATGGAACGCCCGTATCGCACCCCGGGCGGCGTCTTCACCTCGGGCGTAGCCCTGGTACTGGCGTGCATCGCCGTGGTGGCGGGCTTCCTGGTCGACCCGCGGGTTGTGATTGGCGCCGCGGTGATCTATGGAGTATTAATTGCCTACTTTGCGTTCTACAGCCGCCACCACCTGGTAGCGGGCACACCGGAAGAGGAATTCGCCGCGATCCAGAAGGCCGAAGAGGCCTTGCACTGATCGCCGACACCCGCCGCGGGCCAGCCCCGCGGCGCTCTGGAGAATCTGTATGGCAAGTTTCGTACACACGGTAGGCCACCTGGTCTACCGCTTCGACAGCCTCAAGGACGTGATGGCCAAGGCCAGCCCCGCGCGTTCTGGGGATTTCCTGGCCGGTGTCGCCGCCAGCAACGACGGTGAGCGGGTCGCCGCGCAGATGGCCTTGGCCAACATCCCGCTGACGCACTTTTTGACCGAGGCGTTGATCCCCTATGAAGAGGACGAGGTCACCCGCCTGATCATCGACACTCACGATGCCCAGGCCTTCGCACCGGTCAGCCACCTCACCGTGGGCGGCCTGCGTGACTGGCTGCTCAGCGAAGAAGCCGACGAAGACAGCCTGCGCGCGCTGGCGCCGGGCCTGACACCGGAAATGGCGGCGGCGGTGTCGAAGATCATGCGCGTCCAGGACCTGATCCTGGTGGCGCAGAAGATCCGCGTGGTTACCCGTTTCCGCGGCACCATGGGCCTGCGCGGGCGCCTGTCGACCCGCCTGCAACCCAACCACCCGACCGACGAACCCGCTGGCATCGCCGCCAGCATCCTCGATGGCCTGCTGTACGGCAACGGCGACGCCATGATCGGCATCAACCCGGCCACCGACAGCATCGCCTCGATCTGTGCCCTGCTGGAAATGCTCGATGCAATCATCCAGCGCTACGACATCCCCACCCAGGCCTGCGTGCTGACCCACGTCACCACCTCGATCGAAGCGATCAACCGTGGCGTGCCGCTGGACCTGGTGTTCCAGTCGATCGCCGGTACCGAAGCTGCCAACGCAGGCTTTGGCATCAACCTCAACGTGTTGCAGGAGGGTTACGAAGCGGGCCTGTCGCTCAAGCGCGGCACCCTTGGGCAAAACCTCATGTATTTCGAGACCGGCCAGGGCAGTGCCCTGTCGGCCAACGCCCACCACGGCGTCGACCAGCAGACCTGCGAAACCCGTGCCTACGCCGTGGCCCGGCACTTCAAGCCGTTTCTGGTCAATACCGTGGTCGGTTTCATCGGCCCGGAGTACCTGTACAACGGCAAGCAAATCATCCGCGCCGGCCTCGAAGACCACTTTTGCGGCAAGCTGCTGGGCGTGCCGATGGGTTGCGACATCTGCTACACCAACCACGCCGAAGCCGACCAGGACGACATGGACACCTTGCTGACCTTGCTGGGTGTGGCCGGGATCAACTTCATCATGGGCATCCCCGGCTCCGACGACATCATGCTCAACTACCAGACCACGTCGTTCCATGACGCGCTGTATGCGCGCCAGACCCTGGGCCTGAAGCCCGGCCCCGAATTTGAAGCATGGCTGGCGCGCACCGGCATCTTTACCCAGGCCGATGGCCGGGTGCGCTTTGGTGACAACCTGCCGCCGGCGTTCCGCCAGGCGTTGGCACAGCTTGCATAGGGATGACCATGGACCCTCGCACCGTAACCCCCGACAACCCCTGGCTGGCCCTGCGTACCCTGACCCCGGCCCGTATCGCCCTGGGCCGCACCGGCACCAGCCTGCCGACCGGCGCACAATTGGACTTCCAGTTCGCGCATGCCCAGGCCCGCGATGCCGTACACCTGCCCTTCGACCATGCCGGGCTGACCGCCCAGCTCAGTGACCGCGGGCGCGACAGCCTGGTGTTGCACAGCGCCGCCCACGACCGCGACCAATACCTGCAGCGCCCGGACCTGGGCCGGCGGCTGAACGAAGACTCGATCGAAACCCTGCGCCAGCATGCCCAGGCCAACCCGGGCGGTGTCGACCTGGCCATCGTCGTCGCTGACGGCCTCTCGGCCCTAGCCGTGCACCGCCATACCCTGCCGTTTCTGACCCGTTTCGAGGAACAGGCCGCTGCCGACGGCTGGACCAGCGCGCCGGTGGTGCTGGTGGAACAGGGCCGCGTGGCCGTGGCCGATGAGGTTGGCGAGTTACTGAGCGCACGGATGACCGTGATGCTGATCGGCGAGCGCCCGGGGTTGAGCTCGCCCGACAGCCTCGGCCTGTATTTCACCTACGCGCCGCGGGTCGGCCTGACTGACGCCTACCGCAACTGCATCTCCAACGTGCGCCTTGAGGGCCTGAGCTATGGCATGGCGGCCCACCGCTTGCTGTACCTGATGCGTGAAGCCTGTCGCCGGCAGCTTTCCGGGGTGAATCTGAAGGACGAAGCCGAGGTCCATAGCCTGGAGAGCGATACCCCCGCCAGCCAAAAAGGAAACTTTCTGCTCGGAAAAGGGTAAAAATCATGTCACGGAAGGCGGATTGCGCTTCTCGCACGCATTAGGCAGCATGCTGTTGAGAGCGGCTGGCAATCCGCTGTTTCCCCAAATGGATCCTGAGGGCCGCACATGCGTATCATCAAGGCAACCCTGGAACACCTCGACCTGCTGACCCCCCTGTTCGTCAAATACCGCGAGTTCTATGGGCAATTGCCCTACCCGGACAGCTCACGCAGCTTTCTGGAAAAGCGCCTGAAGCGGGACGAGTCGGTGATTTACCTGGCACTGGCGGATGACGATGCCAGCAAATTGCTCGGCTTCTGCCAGCTGTATCCAAGCTTTTCGTCGCTGTCGCTCAAACGCGTGTGGATTCTCAACGACATCTATGTGGCCGAAGACTCGCGACGCATGCTGGTGGCCGACCACCTGATGCGCGAGGCCAAGAAGATGGCGAAAGAGACCAATGCCGTGCGGATGCGGGTGTCGACCAGCGCCAACAATGAGGCAGCGCAAAAGACCTACGAGTCCATCGGCTTTCGCAAGGACACCGAGTTCGAGAGCTACATCCTGCCGATCCATCAGGATTGACCTGCGCAGGCCTTATCACCTGTACCTGTAGGCGCAGCCTTGTGCTGCGAAGAGGCCGGTGCTAGCACTGTTAATCTCTACTGCTGGCACCGGCCTC
>NZ_JAPFCE010000081.1:0-20837 GCF_026240895.1 Pseudomonas sp. DCB_AW | reverse complement strand
TCCCACAAGTACCCCGCAGGCCCAAGGTCGGCGCGGTACTTGTGGGAGCGGGCTTGCCCCGCGAAGAGGCCGGTACAGGCCACTAGCAATCAGTAACCCCGGGCGAAATCCACTTCCCCGCGCAACCCCTGCCCCGCCTCATACGCCCGCACATTCTCGACGAACAACCGCACCATCGCCGCCGGCGAGGTGGGCGCCGAGCTGTGCCCGGTCAGCAGCAACCCCCAGGCGGTCCAGAATGGGTGACGCTGGGGCAGTGGCTCCTGGCGGCACACATCAATCACCGCGCCCGCCAGATGCCCCTGCTTCAGTGCTTCCACCAGGTCGGCATCGACCACCGCCACTCCACGCCCGGCATTGATGAACAAGGCACTGGGCTTGAAGCGCTGGAACAGCGCCGCATCGTACAAATCGTGGGTGGCAGGCGTGTCCGGCAGCAGGTTGATCACGTAGTCAACCTGCTCGACCATGCGCGGCAGGTCCGCCAGGGCCGCCACTTCGACGAACGGCAGCTGCTCGCGGGCGCTGCTCGCGACCCCGTACAGGGTCACGCCGAACGGCAGCAGAAACTCCGCCACACGCTGGCCGATGTCGCCGGTGCCAACGATCAGCACCTTGCGCCCCTCAAGGGTGCGCCCTGGGCGGTCGTCCCAGCGCCGCTCGACCTGGCTCACCAGGCGCGACAGCACCTCGCGTTCATGGCCGAGCAGGTAGGTGAGCATGTACTCCGCCATGACCTGGCCAAAAATGCCAACTGCGCGCGTCAGGCGATAGTCCCGTGGCAAACCCTCGGCCAGCAACGGGGTGATGCCGGCCCAGGTCGACTGCATCCAGGCCGGCTTGTGGCCCTGGCGCAGCAGGCTCGCCAACAAGTCGGGCTGGCCCAGCCACACCGGGCACTGCGGCGCCTGCAGCGCCAGCTCGGCAGAATCGCTGCTGGTCAGGATTTGCAGGTCAGGGGCCGCTTCGCCCAGCAGCTGGGTGTACTTGGCATGATCCTGTTCGGCGATCAGAACGCGCATCGTGAAAACAACCTTGGCAGACAACGAAAGCGGCCCGACAGGCGGGCCACTTGGCGAATGAGAGGAACCGGGCCTGGGTCAGACCGGGTCGTTACGGCGCAGCAGCTCTTCGGGCAGGTGCTCGATGTACTCATCCTCGGCCGGCGGCATCTGCAGGTGATAGCCCTGGTTGTCGAGGTTTTCCAGCACCTTGGTGATGTCCTCGCGCGCCAGCTTGCGCTCGGGGCTCAGCACCAGGTCGAAAGCATGCACGGGGGTGCCGAAGAACGGCAGCAAGGCCTCGGGCACGCGCTCCAGGCCTTCGGCCTTGAGCACATACAGGTACATTTCGTTCTTGCGGGGGCTCTTGTAGATCGAGCAAATACGTTTCATCGGGTCTCTCCGGCGCCTGCCAGGTTGTCCAGCAGGGCCTGGCCCATGCGCTCGCGACGCCAGCCGCGCAGCGAATCGGGCAGTTGATAGGGGCCATTGGGGTAGCCGCTCTTGAGCAGCGCTTCCAGGGTTTTCTTGCGCAGCATCAGCTCGGGGGCAATGCCTAAGCGCTCGCCTTCGGCCTGGCCGATGGCGCGCAGTTGCTTGAGGATGCCGGCCGCTTCGATCGGCAATGGCTCAGGCAAAACCTGCGGCCACTGATCGGCGGGCAGGCTGGCAGCACGCTTGATCAGCTGGACGAGAAACTCCCCGTCCTGGCGGATGGTACGCGGGTGCATCTCGTCGATCTTGGCCAGGGCCGACAAGTTAGAGGGCTGGGACTTGGCCATCGGCCACAGCGAGTGCTCTTTGAGGATGCGGTTGCGCGGCACGTCGCGGTTGCGTGCTTCGCGCTCACGCCAGGCGCACAGCTCGCGCAACACAGCCAGCTGCTGGGGCGCCAGCTTCCAGGCCAGCTTGACGTCGCGGTACAGGCTCTCGGGCTCGACTTCCCGGCGCAGCTGGGCCACCAGCTCGGCGCCGTCTTCCAGCACCCAGGCGTACTTGTCATCGGACAGTCGCGGGCGCAGCGCGATGAACAGCTCGGCCAGGTGCACGGCATCTTCGGCGGCGTAGCTGACCTGGGTGTCGGACAGCGGGCGTTGCAGCCAGTCAGACCGGGTTTCGCCCTTGGGCAGCTCGAGCCCCAGCACGTCCTGGACCAGGCGCGAGTAACCCATGGAGAAACCCAGGTTCAGGTAACCGGCGGCCAACTGCGTGTCGAACAGTGGCTGTGGCAGCTTGCCGGTCAGGCGCAGCAGCACTTCGAGGTCTTCGCTGCAGGCGTGCAGCACCTTGACCACGCCGCTGTCTTCAAGCAGCTCGCCCAGCGGCTGCCAGTCCTTGATCAGCAGTGGGTCGATCAGAAAGGCACGTTGACCGTCGCCAATCTGGATCAGCCCCGCCTTGGGGTAGAACGTGTCTACCCGCATGAATTCGGTGTCGAGCGCTACGAAGGGCAGTTGGCGCCACTTTCGGCAGAGGTCGGCCAGGGTCTGGTCGTCACGGATCCAGTGAATTTCGATGGCCACGAGGCTCTCCCACTAACATTGGCGCGCAGTATATACGGCGCGGGCACTGCGGGTGAAACCTGCGCCATCCCTGGAATAGATAAACGGTGGTGTAAAAGCCATGCGCGTCAGCGCTTGGCTGCCAGCCACGGCCGGCAGCTGGCGAACATGTCCAACGATTGCTGGTAGACCTCGGTGCGCACCTGCAACAGGCCGAGCATCGAGTGGAACAGGTTGTCCTGGGACAGCGGCGCGTCGCTGAGCTTGGCCAGGCAGTCGGTGTCCAGGCCAAAGTCCTCTTTGTAGCTGTCGGAGAACCAGGTCAGCAGTGGCACGTGCTTCTGCTGCTCCGGGGCGATGGGGTAAGGGGTGCCGTGCAGGAACAGGTTGTACTCACCCAGCGACTCGCCGTGGTCGGAGAGGTAGATCATCGCTGTGTCGACCTTGTCCTGTTTGCTGCGCAGCGTGTCGATCAGCGACGCCAGCACCTTGTCGGTGTAGGCCAGGGTATTGTCGTAGCCGTTGATGATTTCCTGCTCGCTGCACTGGTTCAGTGCATTGCTCTGGCACACCGGGGTAAAGCGCTCGCTGGCGTTGGGGTAGCGCTTGAAGTACTCGGGGCCGTGGCTGCCCATCTGGTGCAGCACCAGCACGGTGTCCTTGTCGAGGTTGTCGATCAGCTCACCCAGGCCCTGCAACAGGATCTCGTCATGGCATTCGCCGTTGGCGCACAGCGCCGGGTCGGTGAGGTTGCTGACATCGATGAACTGCACCCGATCACAGGTGCCCTTGCAGCCCGACTGGTTGTCGCGCCACTGCACGGCCAGGCCTGCCCGCTGCAGGATATCCAGCAGCCCTTCGCGATTTTTCGCCACGCGCGCGTCGTAGTCTTTGCGCTGCATGCCCGAGAACATGCAGGGCACCGACACGGCGGTTTCAGTCCCGCACGAATGCACATCGGAGAAGGCCAGCAGGCCCTGCTCCTTGGCCAGGTTAGGAGTAGTGTCGCGGTCATAACCGAGCACGCCGAAATGGTCTGCCCGCGCACTTTCGCCGACGACCAGCACCGTCAACGACTTGCGTTCATGGTGCTGCCAGGCGGCATCGCGTTTCGCATCCGTACCATAATTCTGGAAGGGCCTGGCCGCAGTACCGACGCGTTCGCTGACATAACCAATGGAGGCACCCACGATATTGCTCGGGGTGAGCATCAGGCGCAGTTCGTGGTGATTGCGAAACAGTGACGACAAGCCCTGGTAGTTGACCAACGCCACCGACCCGAGTGCGACCACACAGGCGCCGCTGACCACCAGCTTGCCCAACAGCTCACGGTGCCAGGCGCGGTAGGCGATCGGTGTTTTCCACAGCACGACCGAGGGCAATACGCCCAGCAACAGTATATAAGCGGCAAACTTAAACGACATCAGGTCGCGCACTTCCGCAACATTGGTCTCTGCCATGTTACGGAACATGCCGGCATCAATAAGCACCCCGTACTGATTCATGAAGTAAGCAACACCCGCGCCACTCATGAACAGCACAATAAGTACCGGCTTTAATACATACCGGAAGGCAAACAAGGTCAAAATCAGGTTGAATGCGAACAGCATCAGCACGGCAAATGCCAGGCTCAGCCAAAGCCCCGCCAACCCTGGCGGAACCACGTGTTCCAGGTGCTGCCAGAGAAAGAAATTGAAGCCGATCAGCAGGTACAGGCTGGCCAGCAGCGTGACCCATTCAGTCCGCAGGGATTTAAAGTTGAGCATCAGTGTTCGCAATCAAGAGTGATTATCAGCCCACGGGCCTGTGCGGCACCGCGAAAAGTTGGCTGAACTCTAGAAAGGCCACCATCAATTTTTCGTGAAAAAGACGCCAACAAAACCGTGAGATGGCGTTTTTCCAACATTAAATGAAGTTTATTCAGCCGCCATTCAGCCTGGCAGGCCAAGTTTGCTGCGCGGTTGCGAGAAGGCTGCGCCGGCCTCCCCCAGCTCCCCACCTGCGCAAAGGCGGCTATCCTCAAAGGTCAGGACCGTTCGCCAACCGCCAAGAGAGGTGAAGAAATGCCCGTTCCGCATGATCTGCTCGCTGACCTGAACATCACTGCCGAGGATTTCCAGACGCGCATCGACAAAGACCATGACCTGCACAAACTGCACAAGGAGTACAACGCCAAAGACAAGGAAGTGCTGGCCGCTGAAGGCAACGCCAGCACCGATGACACCGTCACCCGACTGCGCAAGGAGCGGCTGCTGATCAAGGACAAGATCGAACGGATCATTCATCCGCCGAAATCTTGAGGGGTTTCTGCTGAATCAACCGGCCCTATCGCCCGCAAGCCGGCGATAGGGCCAGCCGCTTTTATACGCTAGCCGACGCCTTCAACGCCGTATCCAGATCTTCGATCAGGTCCCGATAGTCCTCGATCCCCACCGACAGCCGCAGCAAGTTCTCACTGATGCCCATCACGCCCTTCTGTTCCGGGCTCAGGGAGTTGTGCGACATGCTCCAGGAGTGGTTGATCATGCTCTCCACGCCGCCCAGCGAATCGGCAAGTACGAAGATCTGCAGCGCCTCGACCAGGCGATTGAGCGCCGCCCGGTCGCCACCCTTGACCTTCATGGCCACCACGGCCCCGCCCGCACGCATCTGGCGCTTGCACAGCGCATGCTGGGGGTGGCTTTCAAGCCCCGGGTAAAACACCTGCTCGATCTGCGGATGGCTTTCGAGAAAACGCGCCACCTGCAGGGCATTGGCGCACTGGCGCTCCATGCGTACATCCAAGGTTTTCAGGCCACGCAGGGCCAGGTAGCAGTCGAACGGCCCCTGAATCGCCCCGACCGCCATGCTGATCTTGCGCAACCGCGCCAGCAGCGCGTCGTTGGCGGCCACCACCACACCGCCGGTGAGGTCGGAATGGCCGCCGATGTACTTGCTTGCCGAGTGCATCACCAGGTCCACGCCCAGGGTGATCGGGCGCTGGTTCCAGGGCGAGCAGAAGGTGTTGTCGATGCAGGTGAGGATACCGCGCGACCGCGCCAGGTCGCAGACCGCCTTGATGTCGACCAGGTGCAGCAAGGGGTTGGTTGGGGACTCGATCCAGATCAGCTGGGTTTCCGGGCGAATCGCCGCGGCCACAGCCTGCACGTCGTTGAGGTCGACGTAAGTGGTGGTCAGCCCCGATGTGTGGCTGCGGTAGTCCTCCAGAATACGGAACGTGCCGCCGTAGACGCCGTTCATCACCACCACGTGGGCATCCTTGGGCAACAGCTCCAGCACCGTTGCCGTGGCGTTCACGCCGGAGGCGCAAGCCACCGCGCCGACGCCTTCTTCCAGCGCCGCGACGCAGCTCTCGTAAGCATGCCGGGTCGGGTTGCCGACGCGGCTGTAGGCATACTCGGGGTTGTCGTCCAAGCTGCGCTTGATGTACGAACTGGCGGTGTAGATGGGCGGGAAGATCGCGTTGTCAGCAACGCTATCCTGCTCGCCGGCGTGGATGGTACGGGTGGCGAAATTACGCGGCTTGTCGGACATGATCCGGTCCATTGACTGAGGTAAGCCTGCAACTATCGCACAACCATTGCCGGCGGCAAGGACGCGCAACGGGGGTCACGCATTTTTCCGGTTTTGCAGTAATCTGGAGAAAATCATTCTCTGGCCAGCCTGTAATCGACATGGACAATTTCGACCAACACATCCTTACCTTGCTGCAGCGCGACGCGTCCATTTCTCTCAAGGACCTGGCCGAGGCGGTAAACCTGTCCACCACGCCCTGCTGGAAGCGGGTCAAACGGCTGGAAGAAGAGGGTTACATCCTTGGCCGCGTCGCCCTGCTCGACCCCACGCGCCTGGGGCTGGGCCTGACGGTGTTCGTCCAGCTCAAGACCCAGCGCCACGACAGCGCCTGGCTGGAGCAGTTTGCCGCGACGGTGACCGGTTTCGAGGAGGTGATGGAGTTTTACCGCATGTCGGGGGATTGGGATTACATGCTGCGGGTGGTGGTAGGTGACATAGCCGCCTATGACCGGTTCTACAAGAAGCTGATCACCCGCACCGACGGGCTTTCCAACATTACGTCGAGTTTTGCCATGGAACAGATGAAGTACACCACCGCTTACCCGGTGCACCGGCCCTAGCGCGATCGTCTGTAGGAGCGGCCTTGCGTCGCGAAAGGGCCGCGAAGCGGCCCCAACAATTTATGCCGCGAAGCTGAAAACCTGGGGCCGCTGCGCGGCCCTTTCGCGACGCAAGGCCGCTCCTACAGAGACCGCGCCTCGATCCGGATCCCCGCCTTGGCTTTCTCTACCCTGATCGCGACGAACTTCGAGGTCGGCGTATACGTCCCCTCGCCATAACTCTCCAGCGGCACCAGCGGGTTGGTCTCCGGGTAATACGCCGCGGCCTGCCCCTGCGGCACGTCATACGCCACCAGGCGGAACCCGGACACCCGCCGTTCGCGCCCGTCCTCCCACAGCGACACCAGGTCCACGTGCTCGCCAGGCTCGAACCCCAGGCGACGGATGTCGGCCTCATTGACGAACACCACCTCACGCAGGCCAAACACCCCACGGTAGCGGTCATCCAGGCCATACAGCGTGGTGTTGTACTGGTCGTGCGAACGCAAGGTCTGCAGGATCAGGTCCGGTTTGTCGCCACGGGCCAGCACCTGGGCATTGACCAGTTGCTCCGGCAACTGGCTGGCACTGAAACGCGCCTTGCCGGTGGCGGTCCGCCACGTGCGATCCGCCGCGTTGTTGCCCAGGTGGAAGCCACCGGGGTGCTGCAAGCGCTCGTTGAAGTCGGTAAAGCCGGGGATCACATCGGCGATCATGCTGCGGATGCGGCTGTAGTCAGCAATGGCATATTCCCAATCGATCGGCTGCTTGCCCAAGGTCGCCTGGGCCATGCCGGCCACGATGGCCGGCTCCGAACGCAAGTGTGGCGAGCGCGGGCGCAATTGGCCGTGGGAGATGTGCACCATGCTGAAGGTGTCCTCCACGGTCACGCCCTGCGGCCCGTCGGCCTGCAGGTCGATCTCGGTTCGCCCCAGGCACGGCAGGATGAGCGCATCACGGCCGGTGACCAAGTGCGAACGGTTGAGCTTGGTGGAAATCTGCACGGTCAATGCGCAGTTGCGCAGGGCCGCGTGGGTCCGAGGGGTGTCTGGGGTAGCCTGGGCGAAGTTACCGCCCAGGGCGATGAAGACCTTGGCCTGCCCTTCTTCCATGGCCTTGATCGCCAGCACCGCGTTATGCCCGTGGGCACGGGGCACACGGAACTGGAAGCGTTTTTCCAGGGCATCGAGCAGCCCGGCCTTGGGCTTCTCGTCGATGCCCATGGTGCGGTCGCCCTGCACATTGCTGTGGCCACGCACCGGCGACAGGCCAGCACCGGGTTTGCCAACGTTGCCGCGCAGCAGTTGCAGGTTGACGATTTCCTGCACCGTGGGCACCGAGTGGCGGTGCTGGGTGACGCCCATGGCCCAGCACATGATGACCCGCTCGGCCTTGCGGTACATGCGCGCAGCCAGCTCGATCTCGGCCTGGGTCAGGCCCGACTGCTCGACGATATGCGCCCAGGAGGTGGCATCCACCGCCGCCAGGTAGGCGTCGACGCCGCTGGTGTGGTCGGCGATGAAGGCATGGTCGAACACCGCCGGTTCACCCTTGGCCAGGGCCTCGCGTTCCCATTGCAGCAAATACTTGGCGATGCCACGCATGGCCGCCATGTCGCCGCCCAGCGCCGGGCGGAAGTACGCGGTGTTGGTCGGTTCGGAGCCGTTGCTGAGCATTTCGAACGGGTGTTGCGGGTGCTGGAAGCGCTCCAGGCCACGCTCCTTCAGCGGGTTGAAGCACACCACCTGGGCACCACGCTTGACCGCCTCGCGCAGCGGTTCGAGCATGCGCGGGTGGTTGGTGCCGGGGTTCTGGCCAATGACGAAGATGGCGTCGGCCAGTTCCAGGTCATGGAACACCACGGTGCCCTTGCCCACGCCGAGGGTTTCCGACATGCCCACACCGCTGGCCTCGTGGCACATGTTCGAGCAATCGGGGAAGTTGTTGGTGCCGTAGGCGCGGACAAACAGCTGGTACAAAAACGCCGCTTCGTTGCTGGCCCGCCCCGAGGTGTAGAACTCGGCCTGGTCGGGCGAATCGAGCGCCTGCAGGTGTTTGGCGACCAGGGCGAAGGCCTCTTCCCAGGAGGTTTCGACGTAGTGATCGGTGGCCGCGTCGTAGCGCATCGGGTGGGTCAGGCGGCCTTGGAATTCGAGCCAGTAATCGGTCTGTTCGGCCAACGCACTGACGCTGTACTTGGCGAAGAATGCAGGGTCTACCGAGCGACCGGTGGCTTCCCAGTTGACCGCCTTGGCGCCGTTCTCGCAGAACTTGACCATGTCGTTTTCCGGCGATTCGCCCCAGGCGCAGCCGGGGCAGTCGAAGCCGCCGTTCTGGTTGGTCTTGAGCATGGCCCGCAGGTTCTTGAAGGCGTTTTCGCTGCCCAGCCAGCTTTTGGTCACGCTCTTGAGCGCCCCCCAGCCGGCGGCGGCGCCTTTGTAGTCCCTGATATGTTCGTCCTGGCTCATGCGGTGAATCCTCACGCTCGGTGTTTTTTCCAGACTATTGAGCGTGGGGCACAAGCGTCCAATCGAAAGATCTTACGGGCTGATAAGCCGTTTCGATCACGGGCCAGCACTGACAATCCAGATCGCGTCCTGTAGGAGCAGCCTTGTGCTGCGAAGAGGCCGGTTTGGCTAGCCGAGAAGCTGTGGCTGCAATGGCCTCTTCGCAGCACAAGGCTGCTTCTACAGGGGGAATCTCCCATACATGCCGGGGCCTGCAGCCGTGATAGAGCAGATTGATCAACCAGTCGGGGAAAGCAATTTGACGGGGGTGCGGCCAGGTTATAGCTTGGAGCTGAGTCCATCCCATTCGAGCGCAATCGTGGAACAGAACAGCCGGGCCCTGATCGACGGCTTCAACCGGAAAATCGACTACCTGCGGATGTCGGTCACCGACCGCTGCGACTTCCGGTGCGTGTACTGCATGGCTGAAGACATGCAGTTCCTGCCGCGCCAGCAGATCCTCAGCCTCGAAGAACTGTTCCAGGTGGCTGAGCGCTTCGTCGCATTGGGCACCCGCAAAATCCGCCTGACCGGTGGCGAGCCGCTGGTGCGCCAGGGCATCGTCGAGTTGTGCGGGCGCATCGCCGCCCTGCCCGGCCTGCGCGAACTGTGCATGACCAGCAACGGCTCGCAACTCGGGCGCCTGGCCCAGCCGCTGTTCGACGCCGGCGTCTCGCGCCTGAACATCAGCCTCGACAGCCTGGACCCCGGGCGCTTCAAGCAACTGACCCGCACCGGCGACCTCAACCAGGTCATCGCCGGCATCGACGCCTCGCGCCAGGCAGGCTTTCGCAAGACCAAGCTCAACTGCGTAGTGCTCAAGGGCCGCAACGATGACGAACTGGTCGACCTGGTGCGCTTTGCCATCGACCGCGAGCTGGACATCACCTTCATCGAAGAAATGCCCCTGGGTCACATCAGCGAACACCAGCGTGGTGAGTCGTTCTACTCCAGTGACGAGGTGCGCGACCGGCTGGCCGAGCAGTTCACCCTGATCGAGTCCACCGAGTCGTCCCAAGGCCCGGCACGCTACTGGCGCCTGGCCGAAGCAGCGCACACCCGGGTCGGCTTCATTTCGCCGCACAGCCATAACTTCTGCGCCACCTGCAACCGCGTGCGCCTGACCGTCGAAGGCCGCCTGCTGCTGTGCCTGGGCAACGAGCATTCGGTGGACCTCAAGCAGGTCCTGCGTGCCCACCCAGGCAACGCCGAGCGCCTGGAAAACGCCATCCGCGACTCCTTGCACCTCAAGCCTTACCGCCATCATTTCGAGGTGGGGGGTGACGTGCAGATCCTGCGTTTCATGAACATGACCGGCGGCTGAACAGCCACCTCTGGATTTCCATGATCGTCCACCCCCGCCCCGATGTGCTGCGCGTGCTGTTCACCCTCAAGGGGTCGATCGTCAAACGCATCGCCCTGCGCTGCCTGATGGTCACCCTGCTGGCCGCACTGATCGTGCTGGTCGAGCGCCACTATCCGGCATTTTTCTACCCGGTCAGCGCCACACCGTTCACCTTGCTGGGCCTGTCGCTGTCGATCTTCATGAGCTTTCGCAACAACGCTTGCTACGACCGCTGGTGGGAAGGCCGCAAGGCCTGGGGCAAGCTGATCATCGAGACCCGCTCGTTCGTGCGCGAAAGCGTGGTCATCGCCGACCCGGCACTGCGTGCCGAACTGTTGCGCAGCCTGTGCGGCTTTGCCCATGCGCTCAACGCCCGGCTTCGCAACGAGGATGACCTGGCGGCCGCCCGGCCTTGGCTGGCCAACCCCAATGCGATCAGCCCGCACAATGTGTGCGACACGATCTTGCGCGAAGTCGGCGGGCACTGCTCACGGCTGGCCCAACAGGGGCAGATCAGCGATTGGCGCTACAGCGTGCTGGAACAGCGGCTGGTGGGGCTGACCGAAGTGCAGGCCACCTGCGAGCGGATCAAAGGCACGCCGTTGCCGTTCCCCTATACCTTGTTGCTGCACCGCACCATCTACATCTTCTGCCTGCTGCTGCCGTTCGCCCTGGCTGAACCGCTAGGCTGGTTGGCGCCGCTGTTCACCACCATCGTCGGCTATACGTTTTTTGGGCTGGATGCGATTGGCAACGAACTGGAAGACCCGTTTGGGCGCGATGAGAACGACCTGCCTACCGATGCGCTGGTGCGCACCGTGGAGCGCGATGTGCTGGCCGGGTTGGGGGTTGAACCGCTGCCACCGGCATTGGAGCCGGTGGGGTATGTGTTGAGCTGATTCTTTTACTGCCTGTGCTGGCCTCTTCGCGGGTAAACCCGCGAAGAGGCCAGCACAGCCAGGGCATTAACCGCGGCTTGCGCAAGCCTCCACAGGCTTCAGGTGCGGCACGAAGTTGCACGGCCGGTGGCGCGCATCCAGTTGCTCGGCCAGGATCCCTTCCCACGCCGTGCGGCAAGCCCCGGTCGAGCCTGGCAGGCAGCACACCAAGGTACCGTTGGCGAGCCCGGCCAATGTCCGGCTCTGAATGGTCGATGTGCCGATATCGAGAATGGACAACGCCCGGAACAGCTCACCAAAGCCATCGATACGTTTGTCCAACAGGCATTCAACGGCTTCCGGCGTACTGTCACGCCCGGTGAAGCCGGTACCGCCGGTAATCAGCACCACCTGCACCTGCTCGTCGGCGATCCAGGTGGCGACCTGGGCGCGGATCTTGTACAGGTCGTCCTTGAGCAGCGCTCGCGCCACCAGACGATGGCCGATTTCCACCGAGCGGCTGGCCAGCAGCTCACCGGAGGTGTCGTTGTCGTAGGTGCGGGTGTCACTGACGGTCAGTACGGCGATGTTGAGCGGTACGAAGACCGCATCGGGTTTGACGCTCACGGTGGGCTACTCCTGAAAGGGCATTGTCACCACGCTAGAGGCACGGCCGGGGGGCGTCCAATCGATATGGCGTACCGGGTGATCAATGACATCTATCGCTGACTTGGTTAAGGTCGGCATAACCAGACGCCAGGCACTCCCATGGACATCAAGCAACTCAAGTTCCTCATCGCGCTCGACCAGACCCGCCATTTTGGCCAGGCCGCAGCGCTGTGCCACATCACCCAGCCGACGCTGTCGATGCGCCTGCGCAACCTGGAAGACGAACTGGACCTGGTGCTGGTCAAACGCGGCCAGCGCTTCGAAGGGTTCACCGAAGCCGGCGAACGTATTCTGGCCTGGGCCCGCACACTGCTGGCGGCCCACGACGGCCTGCAAGCCGAAGCCGCCAGTTGCCGCGGCCAGGTGGTCGGCAGCCTACGCCTGGGCACCGTGCCGCTGGCCAGCTTCAACCCGATGCAATTGCTGTTGCCGCTGCGCGAAAAATACCCCGAGCTGCACTTCCAGATCAGCTCGCACAGCACCGAGCAGATCATGGATGGCCTGAGCCGCAACCAGCTTGACCTGGGCATCTGCTACCTCGACCAAGTCAATGCCAGCTTCTTCGAAGTGATCGAGTTGGGCACCACCACCATGGGCCTGCTGCACGATACCCGGCACTTCCAGTTCCAGGCCGACACCCTGCGTTGGGAAGACCTCGGCGATATTCCACTGGGTTTGCTGAGCAAAGGTATGCACTACCGTCAATCGCTGGACCTGAGCTTTCGCAGCCGCAGCCTGGAACCCAACGCCGTGCTGGAAAGCGACTCGAGCTTCCAGTTGATCCAGGCCATCAGCACCGGCGTGTGCTGCGCGATCATGCCACTGGATTGCGGGCTGGAAGACTTGAGCGACCACATGCGCATCCTGCCTATCGTCGACGCCAGCATCCACAGCCCGGTGGGCCTGCTGCTGCGCCGCAGCGAGCCGCGTTCGGCGATTGCCGAGCAGTGCTTTGACGAGGCGCGCGCGCTGTTTCAACCCTCCTGAGCGGCCGTCGCCTGGCGGTATTGGCGCGGGGTGAACCCGGTCAATTGCTTGAACTGGCGGCTGAAGGCGCTGTGGTCGGTGTAGCCGCACTGCATCGCCACCTCGGTGATTGGCAAGTCGCTGTGCAGCAAGCGATGGGCATGCTCCAGCCGCGCCTTGTGGATCATCTGCCGTGGCGTGAGGTGGAACACCCGCTTGCAATAGCGCTCCAGCTGCGCCACGGAAATACCCGCGATGCGGGTCAGTTCGCCCATGCTGATGGGTTGGTGAAAATGCCGCCGAATGTGCTCATCCACAGCTGCCAGGCGCTGGTAAGCGGGGTGGGTGTCGGCGGCTGACTGCAGGTCGACCGAGATGCCCACCAGGCCGATGATTGCGCCGTCGGGGTTGAGTAAGGGCCGCTTGTGGGTCAGGCACCAACCCGGTTCGCGGCTGCCGTACAGGTGCAGTTCGAGCTGGTCTTGCAGCACCAAGCCATCCTTGAGTACGCGACGGTCCTGCTCGGTGTAGCCGGGGCCCAGTTGTGCCGGGAAGACCTCGGCGCTGGTCTTGCCCAGCAAGGGTTGCAAACGCTTGAGGCCGCAGCGCTGGACCAGGGTGTTGTTGGCCAGCACGTAGCGGGCGTCGGCGTCCTTGATGAAGATCGCGGCGTTGGGGATCGCGTCGAGGATCGGCAGCAGCAGGGAGACCCCGGCGAGTAGGGCCTCCAAGGTGGCGGGGCGGTGCTGGTCCAAGGACTGGTACAGGGTTGCCAGGGAAAGGGCGCTCATCGGGTTGATCTCTAATGGCTTTACTGGCCTCTTCGCAGCACAAGGCTGCTCCTACCGGGACCGCACTGCCTTGTAGGAGCAGCCTTGTGCTGCGAAGAGGCCGGCACTGGCACTGCCTTGTAGGAGCAGCCTTGTGCTGCGAAGAGGCCGGCACTGGCACTGCATCTCCCAAGCCCTTATGCGGTATGGCTTTCAGCCTATCCACGAGCCCACCACCCCGCCACTACTTTTCTGCAACTGTGCCGATTTCGTCATCCACCCTGCAGAAAACCATCAAGAACCGATGCCCAGATCGGTCCACTCTATGCCCCACGCAAGCCGCCCAAGACCTACAAGAGCGCGGCCCAAAAAGCCGCACCTCGTGACATCAGACCTGCCTATCCAAAACCTACAAAAAGGCGCACCCATGTCAGGCAAATTCAAAAAACAGCTCTCATTGCTCGACCTCACCTTCATCGGCCTAGGCGCCATTTTCGGCTCCGGCTGGCTGTTCGCCGCCAGCCACGTCTCGGCCATCGCTGGCCCCGCCGGTATTTTGTCCTGGTTCCTCGGCGGTTTCGCCGTGCTGTTGCTGGGCATCGTCTACTGCGAGCTCGGCGCCGCCCTGCCCCGCGCCGGTGGCGTGGTGCGCTACCCGGTGTACTCCCACGGCCCGCTGCTTGGCTACCTGATGGGCTTCATCACGCTGATCGCGTTTTCCAGCCTGATCGCCATCGAAGTGGTCGCGTCACGGCAATACGCCGCGGCCTGGTTCCCCGAACTGACCAAGGCCGGGTCCAGTGACCCGAGCGTGCTCGGCTGGCTGGTGCAGTTCGCGCTGCTGGGGCTGTTCTTTCTGCTCAACTACCGCAGCGTCAAGACCTTCGCCAAAGCCAATAACCTGGTGAGCGTGTTCAAGTTCATCGTGCCGTTGCTGGTGATCGGCGTGCTGTTCACCTTCTTTAAACCGGCAAACTTCGAGGTCCAGGGCTTTGCGCCGTTCGGCCTGTCGGGTGTGGAAATGGCCGTCTCAGCGGGTGGCATCATCTTCGCCTACCTAGGGCTGACACCGATCATTTCGGTAGCCAGTGAAGTGAAGAACCCGCAGCGCACCATTCCCATCGCGCTGATCCTGTCGGTGCTGTTGTCCACCGCGATCTACGCCCTGCTGCAACTGGCCTTCCTCGGCAGCGTGCCAACCGAAATGCTGGCCAACGGCTGGGCCGGTGTGACCAAGGAACTCGCCCTGCCTTACCGCGACATCGCCCTGGCCTTGGGCGTGGGCTGGCTGGCCTACCTGGTGGTGGCCGACGCGGTCATCTCGCCAAGTGGTTGCGGCAACATCTACATGAACGCCACCCCGCGGGTGATCTATGGCTGGGCGCAGACCGGGACCTTTTTCAAAGTCTTCACCCGCATCGACGAGCAGTCCGGCATCCCCCGCCCGGCGCTGTGGCTGACCTTTGCCCTGTCGGTGTTCTGGACCCTGCCGTTCCCGTCCTGGGAAGCGCTGATCAACGTGGTCTCGGCGGCACTGGTACTGAGCTATGCCGTGGCCCCGGTCACCGTCGCCGCGCTGCGCCGCAACGCACCCGACATGCCGCGCCCGTTCCGCGTCAAGGGCATGAGCGTGCTCGGCCCGCTGTCGTTCATCATCGCCGCGCTGATCGTCTACTGGTCTGGCTGGAACACCGTGTCGTGGCTGTTGGCCCTGCAAATCGTGATGTTCGTGCTTTATCTGCTGTGCGCCCGCTTCGTGCCAACCCAGCACCTGTCCATCGGCCAGCAAGTGCGCTCGTCAGCCTGGCTGATCGGTTTCTACGCGGTGACCATCCTGCTGTCCTGGCTCGGCAGCTTCGGCGGCCTGGGCGTGATCGGCCACCCGTTCGACACCGTGGTCGTGGCCGCCTGTGCTCTGGGCATCTACTACTGGGGCGCCGCGACCGGCGTGCCGGCGCACCTGGTGCGCCTGGATGGCGAAGACGAGAGCGAAGCCACCGCCGACACACACCTGGGCCACCGCCCTGCCGCTGTCGCCTCCTGATCTCGGCCACCATTCAAGGGACCTGCCCATGAAACACATTCACGTCATCGACTCGCATACCGGCGGCGAACCGACCCGCCTGGTGATGAAAGGCTTCCCACCGCTCAATGGCCGCACCATGGCCGAACAGCGCGACGAACTGCGCGAACTGCACGACCCATGGCGCCGCGCCTGCCTGCTGGAGCCTCGCGGCAACGATGTGCTGGTCGGTGCGCTGTATTGCCCACCGGTCTCGGAAGACGCCACGTGCGGGGTGATCTTCTTCAACAACGCCGGCTACCTGAACATGTGCGGCCACGGCACCATCGGCCTGATCGCCTCGCTGCAGCACCTGGGGCTGATCGCGCCAGGCGTGCACAAGGTCGACACGCCGGTCGGCCAGGTGAGCGCCACCTTGCATGAAGACGGCGCGGTCACCGTAGGCAACGTGCCTGCCTACCGCTATCGCCAACAGGTGCCGGTCGAGGTACCGGGCCATGGCGTGGTGCACGGCGATATCGCCTGGGGCGGCAACTGGTTCTTCCTGGTGTCCGAGCATGGCCAGCGCATCGAGCTGGACAACGTCGAAGCGCTCACCGACTACACCTGGGCGATGCTCAAGGCCCTGGAGGCCCAGGGCATCACCGGCGAAAACGGCGAGCCGATCGACCATGTCGAGCTGTTTGCCGACGACCCCGACGCCGACAGCCGCAACTTCGTCATGTGCCCCGGCAAGGCCTACGACCGCTCCCCTTGCGGCACGGGCACCAGCGCCAAGCTGGCCTGCCTGGCCGCCGACGGCAAGCTCGACGAGGGCCAGACCTGGGTCCAGGCGAGCATCACCGGCAGCCAGTTCCAGGGCCGCTACCAGCGCGAGGGCGAGCGCATTCGCCCGTTCATCACCGGCCGCGCCTACATGACCGCCGACAGCACCCTGCTGATCGACGAACAGGATCCTTTCGCCTGGGGCATCTGACCTGCCCAGGCCTTTTTATTCGCAACCCAGACTGAATACTGCAAGGAGTGACACCCATGAGCGACAACATCTTCACCGGCTGCATGCCTGCCCTGATGACCCCCTGCACCGCCGCGCGCAAACCGGACTTCGATGCCCTGGTACGCAAAGGCCGCGAGCTGATCGAAGCCGGCATGAGCGCCGTGGTGTACTGCGGTTCGATGGGCGACTGGCCGCTGCTGACCGAGGCCGAACGCCAGGAAGGCGTGGCGCGCCTGGTGGCTGCCGGCATCCCGACCATCGTCGGCACCGGCGCGGTGAATACCCGTGAAGCGGTTTCCCACGCGGCCCATGCCGCCGAAGTTGGCGCGGCCGGCCTGATGGTGATCCCGCGTGTACTGTCCCGCGGCGCTTCGTTGATCGCCCAGAAGCACCACTTCTCGGCCATCCTGGCCGCCGCGCCGAAACTGCCGGCAGTCATCTACAACAGCCCGTACTACGGCTTTGCCACCCGCGCCGACCTGTTCTTCGAACTGCGCCGCGAATACCCGAACCTGATCGGCTTCAAGGAATTTGGCGGTGGCGCCGACCTGCGCTACGCCGCCGAGCACATCACCTCCAAGGACGATGACGTGACCCTGATGGTCGGCGTCGACACCCAAGTGGTGCATGGCTTCGTCAACTGCAATGCCACCGGTGCCATCACCGGCATCGGCAACGCACTGCCCCGTGAAGTGCTGCAACTGGTGAGCCTGAGCAAGCAGGCTGCCAAAGGTGATGCCAAGGCCCGGCGCCTGGCCCGTGAACTGGAAGCGGCGCTGGCGGTGTTGTCCTCGTTCGATGAAGGCTGCGACCTGGTGCTGTATTACAAGCACCTGATGGTGCTCAACGGCGACCGCGAGTACAGCCTGCACTTCAACGAGACCGACGCCCTGACCGATGCCCAGCGCAACTACGCCGAACAGCAATACGCGCTGTTCCGCCAGTGGTACGCCAACTGGTCGGCCGAGCAAAACGTCGCCTGATCAGTGTGGGCGTAACCGTGGGAGCGGGCTTGCCCCGCGAACACCGGCAAAGCCGGTGCCATGCACCGCGGCCCCTTCGCGGGACAAGCCCGCTCCCACAATGCCGCTGGGGGATCTCCCACAGGGTATGCGCTACACCCTTGCACCTGAATCCGACTCCAAAGGAGGCTCTATGCCCCTGACAGGCAACCTGCTGATTGGCCAAACGCCGGTAACCGGCAGCCGCGACGCCATCCGCGCCATCGACCCGGCCACCGGCCAAGCGCTCGAACCCGCCTACCTCGGCGGCACCGGCGAACACGTGGCCCAGGCCTGCGCACTGGCCTGGGCGGCGTTCGATGAATACCGCGAGACCTCGCTCGAACAACGGGCACACTTTCTTGAAACCATCGCCGAACAGATCGAGGCCCTGGGCGATGCACTGATCGACCGCGCCGTCGCCGAGACGGGCCTGCCCAAGGCACGCATCCAAGGCGAACGCGGCCGCACCTGCACGCAACTGCGCACGTTCGCCCGTGTGGTACGTGCCGGCGAATGGCTGGACGTGCGGGTCGACAATGCCCTGCCCGAGCGCCAGCCCCTGCCGCGCCCCGACCTGCGCCAGCGCCAGGTGGCCCTGGGGCCGGTAGCGGTGTTTGGCGCCAGCAACTTCCCCCTGGCCTTCTCGGTGGCCGGCGGCGACACGGCTTCGGCACTGGCCGCGGGTTGCCCGGTGGTGGTCAAGGCCCACGGCGCCCACCCTGGCACCAGCGAGCTGGTGGGCCGGGCAGTGGCGCACGCCGTGAAGCACTGCGGCCTGCCTGAAGGCGTGTTTTCGTTGTTGTACGGCGCGGGCCGTGAAGTGGGCATCGCCCTGGTCAGCGACCCGCGCATCAAGGCCGTCGGTTTTACCGGCTCGCGCAGCGGCGGCATCGCCCTGTGCCACGCGGCGCAGGCCCGCCCAGAGCCTATCCCGGTGTACGCCGAGATGAGTTCGATCAACCCGGTGTTCCTGTTTGACGCCGCCCTGCAGCGTCGCGGCGAAGCACTGGCGCAAGGGTTCGTCGCTTCGCTGACCCAAGGCGCCGGGCAGTTCTGCACCAACCCTGGCCTGGTGATCGCCCGCCAAGGGCCGGCGCTGCAACGCTTCGTCGACGCCGCCAGCGAGCAGGTGCAACGTGCAGCCGCACAAACCATGCTCACCCCCGGTATTTTCAGCGCTTATGAAACGGGCGTTGGCGCATTGGCCGAGAACAACAACGCCCACGTCGCCGCCAGCGGTCAACCGGCGCAAGGCCCTAACCAGTGCCAGGCCCAGTTGTTCGTGACCCAGGCCAGCGCGTTTCTGACCGACCCGGCGCTGCAAGCCGAGGTCTTCGGCGCTGCCTCACTGGTGGTGGCGTGCGACAGCGACGCGCAGGTGCGCCAGGTGGCCGAGCACCTGGAAGGCCAACTGACCGCGACGCTACAACTGGACGAGGCCGACATCGACAGTGCCCGCGCGCTGTTGCCGACCTTGGAACGCAAGGCCGGACGCATCCTGGTCAACGGTTGGCCGACCGGGGTCGAGGTGTGCGATGCGATGGTCCATGGCGGGCCATTCCCGGCTACCTCCGATGCCCGCACCACGTCGGTGGGCACGGCGGCGATCCTGCGCTTCCTGCGCCCGGTGTGCTACCAGGACTTCCCAGACGGGCTGCTGCCAGAGGCCTTGCGACACGGCAACCCGCTGCAACTGCGCCGGTTGCTCGACGGCAAGCGGGAAGGCTGAACCATGGTCGAGCCGCTCAACGCTGCTGAAACTGATATCGCCGTGGTCGGCGCCGGCATCGTCGGCGTCGCCTGTGCCCTGCAGCTGGCAAGGCAAGGCCGTCGGGTGCTGCTGATCGACCGCCAGCCACCTGGCCACGGCGCCTCGTTCGGCAACGCCGGGCACCTGGCCACCGAGCAGGTGTTCCCGATTGCCGACTTGTCGATTCTCAAACGCCTGCCCAGCATGCTGATGGACCCGATGGGCCCGCTGCGCCTGGACTGGAAGTACCTGCCCAAGGCCATGCCCTGGTTCACCCGCTTGCTGCTCAACCTGCGGCCCGCGCCATTTCAGCGCAGCGTGGCTGGCATCCGTGCGCTGAACGAAGGCAGCCTGGCGGCCTGGCAGCGGTTGTTAGGCTCGATTGGGCGCAGCGACCTGTTCAAGGAAGCGGGGTCGTTGCTGGTGTTCGAACGCAACGAATCGCGCCAGGCACTGGCGGCCTTGCAGGCGCGCATGCAACAGCAGGCGGTGCCGGCGGAGTACTGGTCGGCCGACAGCGTGCGGGCAACGGCGCCTCAGTTGAGCCGCTCGATCCTGGGCGGGCTGTTTTTCCCCCGTACCGGGCATTTCATCGACCCGTACCGCGTGGTCTGTGAGCTTTTCGAAGCGGCCAAGGCCAGTGGGGTTCGCTTCGTCCAGGCGCACGTCGACGGTGGGCACCTGCACGGCAGCGGCGTCAGCCTGGCCAGCGACCAAGGCACGTTCACTGCACGCCAGGTGCTGATCAGTTGCGGCGCGCATTCGGCCAAACTCACTGCGGCCCTTACCGGCAAGCGGGTGCCGCTGGACACCGAACGTGGCTACCACCTGATGTTGCCGGGTGAACATCAACGGCTGCCCTTTGCCGTCACCTCGCTGGAGCGCAAGTTCATCATGACGCCGATGGCCGACGGGTTACGGCTGGCCGGCACGGTGGAATTCGCCGGGCTCGATGCGCCGCCTAGCATGCAGCGGGCATGGCAGCTGCATAGGCTGAGCAAGGGCTTGTTCCAGCAAGATCTCGATGCCGAAGGGGCGACGCCGTGGATGGGTTTCAGGCCGTCCTTGCCGGATTCATTGCCGGTGATCGACCAGGTGTGCGAGGGACGGGTGATGCTTGCGTTCGGGCATCAGCACCTGGGGTTGACCCAGGCGGCGGTGACGGCCGAATGGGTGGGGCGGCTTGCCGAACAGGAAAGAGGGCCGCAGATGGAGGCCTATCGGTTGGATCGGTTTTGATCAGGAGCGGCCTCTTCGCGGGGCAAGCCCGCTCCCACAGGTAACTGCCAACCTCAAGGCCAGCGGAGTAC
>NZ_JAPFCE010000080.1:0-20938 GCF_026240895.1 Pseudomonas sp. DCB_AW | reverse complement strand
GCCGGTGAAAGCACAGTGAATCTTCGCTGCTTTCACCGGCCTCTTCGCAGCACAAGGCTGCTCCTACAGTGAGCGTCAGAAGTCTATCGAGCCGGAGAACTTGACCAGGCGCGGGTCGCCTTGGGTCAGGTAGCCGCCGTTGGCCGAGGCCCAATAGTTCTTGTCGGTGAGGTTCTCCACGTTCACCCGCAAGGTGACCTCTTTCTGCTGCACCTTGAACCGGTAACGTGCGCCTACATCGAAGCGGTTCCAGGTTGGCAGGGTGAGCGTGTTGGCCGGGTTGGCGTACTGGCCACCGGTGCGCAGCATGCGGGCATTAAGCGCTACGCCTTGCAGGCCAGGCACGTCCCAGTCGACGCTGGCGTTGAGCTGGAAGGTCGGTACACCGACCGCATGGTTGCCATCATTGGTACCGTTCTGGGTGTTTTTCAGTTCTGTGTCCATGCGGGTGCCGCCGGCCATCAGGCGCAGCCCCTGCAGCGGCTCGCCAAACACGCTCAGCTCAACGCCCTTGTTTACCTGCTCGCCGTCCTGGACGAATACATTGCCCTGAACAAAGCCGTCGGTGGGCCGCTCGATACGGAACAGCGCCAGGTTGGCACCGAAGGTCTGGTAGTCGAGCTTGACCCCTGCTTCGACCTGCTTGGTCTTGGCGGGTGGGAACACTTCCCCGGCGTTGATGACCTGCCCCGACGCCGTCGCGCCCTGCGCCAGGCCCTCGATGCGGTTGGCGTACAGCGAGATCGACGGGTTGAGCTTGTAGACGATGCCGTAGACAGGCGTGGTCACCGACTCGTCGTAGAACGCGTTGCGCCCAAGGTCCGCGCCCTCGCCGTCATAGGCATACCCTTCGACCCGCAATTGCTGGCGCCTCACCCCCACCGTGACCAGCAGGCTATCGTCGAACAGGCCCAGCGTATCGGACACCGCAATGCTGCGGTTGCGCGTCTTGCCGGTCACCCCAGGGTCATCTAACTTGCCACCGGTAAAGGTTGGGGTGGTGGGCTTGGGCAGCGGGTCAGTGTGATAGAGGTTGGTGGCCTGCGCGTTGTAGAAGACGAACGCATTTTCTTGCTGGGTCCAGATGCTGGCCGCACCGATGTTCAGCTGATGGCTGACCGGGCCGGTCTGCACGCGGCCGTTGATGCCACCCATGAAGGTGGTGTTGTCTTCATTGTGGGGGATTTTCGAACCGGCGATGGTGGCGTCGCCGGTGGCGGCGTTGGTCAGGATCGGCGTGCCGTAGAAGCCGTTCTCATGGGTGTGCTTGACGCCACCGGCCAGGTAGCCGCTCCAATTGTCGTTGAAGTCGTAGTCGCCCCGGGCCATGCCGAACGTGTCTTCGGTTTCAGTCCAGGCCCAGTCCTGGCCATAGTTGTGGTCGGCATCCGGCGCCCGCGGGATATCAGTAAGGCCGGCCCCCAGGCGCACCGAGTTACGCAGGTGGTTGACGCGCTGCTTCTGGTAGCCGAAGTCGGTAGACAGGCGGAAGTTGTCGCCCCGGTAGTCAAGGCCGGCAATGAACAGCTTGCTGCGTTGATCCTGGTCGTCGACTGCGGTTTCGCCTTCACGTTGCGACAGGTTCAGGCGCACGCCAAAGCGGTTGTCCTCACCGAAACGCTGGCCGATGTCCAGGTGTTCGCCAACGCGGCCGTCGCTGCTGATGTCTTGGGTGTAGCGACGCGTGGGTACATCACCGGCACGCTTGGGCTGCAGGTTGACGTTACCACCCAGGCCGGTTCCGGTCGGGCTGGCGCCGTTAAGGAAGGCGTTGGGCCCCTTGAATACCTCGACCCGCTCTACCGCATCGGTTGAGATCATCTGCCTGGGCAACACGCCATACAGGCCATTGAACGCCACATCATCACCGCTGAGTGGCAACCCGCGGATGACGAAAACCTGCGACTGGTTGCCGAAGCCAAACGACTGGCGCACGGACGGGTCGTTGAGCAGCACATCGCCAATATCCTCGGCCTGCTGGTCCTCGATCAATTGCGCGGTGTAGCTGGTCATGGTGAACGGCACGTCCATCATGTCCTGATTGCCCAGCACGCCCATCTGCCCGCCCCGCGCGACCTGCCCACCGGCAAAGGCTTGCGGGAGTTCGCCCTTGACCTTGGCAGACTCGGCGTCGATAGCAGTGGCATCCAGCTGGATCACGCCATCAGCCGCCTGTGCAGTAACAGCAACGGAACAGCAGACAGCGAGAAAGGTCGATTGATAATGACGGGGTCGTGCCATGAAAGGCTCCTGGGTATCGGATGGACGCCTTCCTGGCAACGTGGGGTGGAGGACATAAATTAATCGCGATTGCGAATTGTTTCCAGCTGAAGTTACGAATAATTAACAAGTGATCGCACTTTTTGCGCGCCCAGCGGTCTACTTCCTCTTATGCCGCCTGCAACGATTGCCGTCGTTTGTATTGCTTTGCACGGGACTGGGCCAAAAACCCTGTGCTTGTGTAGGATGAGCAGCGCTTACCCCGACGCTGCCAGTCATAGGGAGATTCACATGCGCGTCCTGTCATCTGTTGCCGCCTTGTCGCTGGGCCTGGTCGTCTCGACCGGGGCCTTGGCCGTCACCGGCGAGGAGGCGCAACTGATCGAATCGATCAACGTCTACCGCAGCAAGGCCCAGCCCTGTGGTGGCGAGGCGTCGCTGGAGCTGCCGCCACTCAACAGCGACACCCGCCTGGCGCTGTCGCCCGAGGGCACCCGCGACTTGCAACAGGCCATGTCCCGCGCCGCCTACCCGATGGTGAACGTGCAGGCCATCAGCCTCTCGGGCCCGCGCGATGCGCGCGCGGCCATGCATGCCATCGAGGAGAGCTTCTGCCAGGTGGTGCTCGACCCGCAGTTCGTCGACATCGGTGTTAGCCAGGAAGGCCGCGACTGGCGCATCGTCCTTGCCCGACCGCTGCTCAGCAGCCGCCTGGGGGATTGGCAGGCTGAAGGGCAAAAGGTGCTGCAAGAAATCAACGCTGCGCGCAAGGTGCCGCGCCAATGCGGCGGCCAGCCGTTTGCCGCCGCGCCCGCGCTGAGCTGGAGCACCGTATTGGCCGGCGTTGCCGCCAACCATACGCGGGCCATGGCCAACCAGAACTTTTTCGACCATATCGACCGCGACGGCCGCACCCCTGGCGATCGGGCCGAGCTGGCGGGTTACTTGTATCAGCAGATCGGCGAAAACATCGCTGCAGGCCGCGACACCGCGCATAAGGTGGTCGACGCCTGGCTGGCCAGCCCTGGGCATTGCGCGACCCTGATGAACCCGGATTATCGCGAGCTAGGGGCGGCCTATGCCGTCGACCCGAAGAGTGATGCGGGGATCTACTGGACGGGGATGTTTGGCACACCGCAGTAAAAGCCAGAACAGCCCGGGCGGGCGATGCGGCCGCTCAGGCAACAGCGGCACCCTCGCGCAGTTGCAGTGCCGTACAGCCAAAGCGCCGCCGCACGCATTTACCCAGGTGGCTGGCATCCCCCAACCCCACTTCATCGGCAATCTGCGCCAGGCCGTGGCGGGAATTGAGCAACCGCCAGCGCGCTTGCTGCAAGCGCATTTCCAACCACCAGGCCTTGGCGCTCATCCCGTGGCTGGCCTGGAATTGACGATCCAGCTGACGCCGGCTGATGCACAGCTCTGCCGCCAGTTGCTCGATCGACAACGGTGAACCCAGGTGATGCCGCATCAACGCCAGGGCACGCTGCACCGCTCGGCCGTGCCCTCCCCCCGGCTCCAACGAACGCAAGGCATGGCGGCTGTCGCGCGTCTCGTCCACCAACATGTCGGCCAAGCCCTTCAGCGCCCGAGCCCGGCCACAGGCACGCGACAGCAGTTCTACCGCCAGGTCGATTGCCGCGGTCCCTCCCGCGCAGGTAATGCGCCCACCTTGAATGTGATAGAGCTGGTCGCGCAGTACCTTCAGATGAGGGAACGTCGCTCGAAACTCGGCTTCATGCCGCCAATGGACCACTACGTCATGCCCATCCAACAGGCCGCAAGCGGCCAAGAGGAAGGCGGCGTTGTCGACGGCCACCAGCTTCACACCCGCCTTGGCAGCCCGCTTCAGCAACGCCTTGTAGCGCGGTGCCAGTTCAGCGGTGGCCATGGCGTTGCGGCCGCCGAACAGCACCAGGTAGTCGTAATGGGCCATGTCGAGCTGTTCGGCAATGGCTTCCACCTGCACCACCGCACCACTGCTCGCGGGCACTGGGTCGAGGGTCAAGCCTGCCAGGGTCCAGCTGCAATAGCGCTGCTGGCTGTAGTCTTCGTCATCGGCGCTGAAACGCAGCTTGTCGAGAAATGCACCGAACGGCAGCAGGGCAAACGCCGGCAGGGGCAGGATCAGCAAGCGGATATCAGGGTGCATGAGAGCGCGTCCAGATTAGACCATCGAATGTCTAGATCATACCTTTGAAAAAACGCGTTGTGCCCTAGACTGGCGTTCTTCAATCCTATCAGGCACTCCCCCATGGCACTCGACACCTGGCTTATCTACCTGCTGGCCAGCATCGGCCTGTCGCTGACTCCAGGCCCCAACAGCTTGCTCGCGTTGACCCACGGCGCGCTGTATGGCGCACGCCGTACGCTGTTCACCATCGTTGGCGGGGTAGTTGGCTTCAGTGCCTTGATCGCCCTGGCGATGTTCGGCCTCAGTGCCCTGCTGCAAACCTCTGCAGCAGTGCTTGGCATACTCAAATGGGTGGGCGGCGCTTACCTGGTCTGGCTGGGTATCCAGCTGTGGCGCAGCCCGGCGCTGCACCTTGAAGTGACGCAGCGGGCCCGCAGCCTGGGCAATGCGGGCCTGTTTCGTCAGGGCCTGCTGTCGGCCATGGCCAACCCCAAGGTGTTGCTGTTCTACGGTGCGTTTCTGCCGCAGTTCCTCGACCCGCAGCGGGGGCTGTTGATGCAGTTCGTGGTGATGGCGGCGACCTTTGCCAGCGTGGAGTTCCTGGTCGAATACTGGCTCGCGCGTTTGGCGTTTCGCATCCGGCCTTGGTTGGCCAAGGGTGGCAAAGGGTTCAACCGCTGCTGTGGCAGCTTGTTCGCAGTGATCGGCGTGGCGTTGCCACTGGGGCGCTGATTCAGCTCAGCCGCGGCGCCCTTGCAGGAGGAACACCAACAGCGCCAAACCCGGCAGCCCGGCACCCACCAGCGCAACCCCCTGCCAACCATACTGGGCAAACACGGCACTGGCCACCGACGAACCCAGCGCCCCGCCCAGGAAGATACTGGTCATGTACACCGCGTTCAGGCGCCCGCGGCTTGCCGGGTCCAGCGCATAGACTTCGCGCTGGCCAATCACCATGTTCATCTGCACCGCGAAGTCCAGCAACACACCGGTCAGCCCAAGGCCGATCACGCTGAAGCCCGGTGCCGTCAGCCCGACCAGTAGCGCCACAGGCGCCAGTACCAAGGCCACCAGGGAGCCTGCACGGGCATGCCCGGCATCGGCCAGGCGGCCGGCGATGGGCGCGGCCACGGCCCCTACCGCCCCTACCAGGGCGAACAGCGCGATCTGGCTCTGCGACAGGCCATGCGCCCCCGCCAACGCGAGGGGTACAGCCGTCCAGTACAAGCTGAACGCTGCGAACATCAACGCCTGATACAGCGACCGTTGACGCAGCACCGGGTAACGGCGCAGCAACGCGACCAGCGACAGCATCAGCCCGGCATAGCTGGCGTTGTGCTCCGGCACTCGGCGTGGCAGGGTCAACGCCAACAACAGGATGATTGCCAGCATCACGCCCGCCGCGCCGATGAACACGGTGCGCCAGCCGAAGTGATCGGCTACCAGGCTCGACACCGGCCGCGCCAGCAGAATGCCCAACAGCAGCCCCCCCATGATGTTGCCGACCACCCGGCCACGCTGTTGCTCAGGGGCCAGGTGCGCTGCCAGGGGGATCAGCATCTGCACCGCGACCGAACTGAACCCGATCAACAGCGCATAGCCCAGAAACAGCTGCCCTTGGCCACTGCTGCTGGTGCCAGCCAACAGAAGGCTGACGCAGGCCAGCACTGCGGTAGCGATCATCAGGCGGCGGTTTTCCAGCAGGTCGGCCAGCGGTACCAGTAACAGCAGGCCCAGGGCATAGCCCAGCTGGGTCAGGGAAACGATCAGGCTGGCCCGTTCAGTGGACAGGCCCAGGTCGGGGGCGATCAGCCCAACGATGGGCTGGGCATAGTAGATATTGGCAACGATGGCGCCGCAGCAGAACGCCAGCAGGGTCACCAAGGCCCGGCTCAGGCCAGTGGCCGACGGCTGCTCTGCGGCTAGGGAGGGGTTCATGCGATGTTCCTCGAGAAGGGACGGAATATGCCACACACCTTACCCAGACGTGCCGCAGGCGAGAATCCGGCCAGTGCGCAACAGGGCTTTGCACCCTGCGCAACGCTGGCAGCTCAGTGCGTCAACAGGCCTTCGCAAAAGGTGATGAAGGCGTTCACGCGGCGCGACCCGCGATGGTTGGGCAAGTAAAGCGCGTTGATCCGGTCATTGGCAGTACCGGGGCTGGCCTGCCAGTCGCCGAACACGCGCTGCAGCGCGCCATCGGCCACGTCCTCACGCACCAGCCAGTCGGCCAGCAGGGCAATGCCGCTGCCAGCCAACGCGGTTTCGCGCAACAGGTCGGCATTGGCACTGCGCAACGGCCCGCTCACGTCCAGTTCCAGCACCTCCTGGCCCCGCGTCATGCACCAGGGGCGCGCCTTCTGCCCATAGCGAAAACGCAGGCAGGCGTGCTTCAGCAATTGCTGCGGGTGCTCCAGTGCTGCGCGCCCGGCCAGGTAGCCCGGGCTGGCCACCAGCCAACGCTCGAACCGGCCCAGTGGGCGGCACACCAGTTCGTCATTGGGCGCAGGGTCGCCCAGCCGGATAGACAGGTCGTAACGGCCATCGAGCAAGTCGTCCAGGCGGTCGCTCAGGTCGATGTCCAGCTCAAGTGCCGGGTGTTTGGCCAGAAAGGGCCCCAGGTGCGGCGCAATCACCCGCCGGCCGAACTCCACCGGCAGGCACAGCCGCAGTACACCGACCGGTTCCTCGCCCCTGTCAGCGACACTGGCATCGGCTTCATCCAGCGCTTCGAAAATGCCCCGGGCCCGCGCGTAGTAACGGGCGCCCGCCTCGGTCAGGCTGACCTGGCGCGTCGAGCGGTTTAACAAGGTGGCCCCCAACTCGGCCTCCAGTGCATCGACCAGGCGGGTCACCGACGAGGTCGCCACGCCAAGCGTGCGCGCGGCCGCGGAAAACCCCTGGGCATCGACCGTCGCCGCGAACATCTTCATGGCCAGCAGCTTGTCCATGTGTCTTCCGTCTTTTAAAGCTCGGAACAGTCCTACAAACCGCTGGGATGGTCAAGAAGCGCGCGCCCCCGCAATCACGTCCATAGTGGAAGCACCTCCCTTTGAACGAGATTTCAGATGGCCCCCTTCAACATGCTGAACACCCTGCCGCCCTGCGACCCGACCGCTGCCGAGCGCGTCGACGAACTGCTCAGCCGCCCCGGTGTGCGCATCGAGCGCATTGTTTCCAGCGGCCAATCCAGCCCGCCAGGGTACTGGTACGACCAGGCCGAAGGTGAGTGGATCGTGCTGCTGAGCGGTGCCGCGGGCCTACGCTTCGAGCATGAAAACCATACGCGGCTGCTGCAGCCCGGCGACTGCCTCGATATACCGGCGCATTATCGCCACCGCGTGGAATGGACCGCGCCGGGCATCGCGACAGTATGGCTGGCCGTGTTCTACAGCAGCGCCAGCCCTTGGCCGGAATAGGTGTTGAACGGTCCAATCGGGGCCTGCTGGCGCAGCGTGGCCCCTGCAGACGTTGCTTTTCGACGACTCGACCAAAGTATGAGTACTGATTCCATATCTGCCATGAACGCTTTGTTTACTGCATTTTTCGCTGCCTGATCTAGACTTTTGCCAACACCTTGGCAAGTTCAACCCTGCGACAATCAGCCTCACAAAACTTTGTACTAACTTGTTAATTAGCTTGCTAAGGGCTTAAACTGCGCCCATTCCACCTGCTGAGATCCCTGGCATGAAAGAAACACCGCGCGCCTCTGGCGCCACAACCCTCATTCTGGTCGGCCTGGGCGTTATCGTCGCCCTGCTCGGCCTGCTCCTGGCCGCCGGCGGTATCAAGCTGGCCGGCCTAGGCGGCTCCTGGTACTTCCTGATCGGCGGCCTGGCCATGGCCATCGCCGGTATCCTCATCGCCCGCCGCAAGGTCGCCGGTGCCTGGCTGTATGCCCTGTTCCTGATCGGTACCGCAATCTGGGCCGTGATCGACACCGGCCTGGTGTTCTGGCCGCTGTTCTCGCGCGTGTTCATGTTCGGCGCAATCGGCATGGTCGTGGCGCTGGTCTACCCCCTGCTGGTACGTGCCAACGGCGGCACCGCTGGCCGTGGCGCGTACGGCCTCGCAGGTGTGATGGCGGTGGCACTGGTCATTGCCGCAGGCAACATGTTCGTTGCTCACCCAAGCGTCGCTCCGACCGGCAAAGGCCCTGGCATGACCCCGGTCGAAGCCGGCAAAGAGCAGAAAGACTGGGCCCACTACGGCAACACCGAAGGTGGCAGCCGCTTCGCCGCGCTGGACCAGATCAACCGCGACAACGTCAACAAGCTCAAGGTGGCCTGGACCTACCACACCGGTGACGTCGCCATCAGCGACGGCAACGGTGCCGAGGACCAACTCACCCCACTGCAGGTTGGCAACAAGGTGTTCATCTGCACCCCGCACAACAACCTGATCGCCCTCGATGCCGACACCGGCAAAGAGCTGTGGAAAAACGAGATCAACGCCCAGTCCAAGGTCTGGCAGCGTTGCCGCGGCATGGCCTACTTCGACGCCACCGCGCCGTTGGCCCAACCAACCCAGCCGAACAGTTCGCCCATCGCCATGGCCACTGTCCCGGCCGGTGCCAACTGCCAGCGCCGCCTGCTGACCAACACCATCGACGGCCGCCTGATCGCCGTCGACGCCGACACCGGTGAGTTCTGCCAAGGCTTCGGCAACAACGGCCAGGTCAACCTCATGGCTGGCCTGGGCGATGTGCCGGATTCCTTCTACCAACTGTCGTCCGCACCACTGATGGCCGGTACCACCGTGGTGGTTGGCGGTCGCGTTGCCGATAACGTTCAGACCGACATGCCAGGCGGCGTCATCCGTGGCTTCGACGTCATCACCGGGGCCATGCGCTGGGCCTTCGACCCAGGCAACCCGGAAGACCGCAGCGCCCCGGCCGACGGCAGCACCTACGTGCGCAGCACCCCGAACAGCTGGGCCCCGATGTCCTACGACCCGGCAATGAACACCGTGTTCCTGCCGATGGGTTCGTCGTCCACCGACATCTATGGCGTAGAACGCAACAAGCTGGACCACACCTACGGTGCTTCGGTCCTGGCACTGGACGCCACCACCGGCAACCAGAAGTGGGTGTACCAGACCGTTCACAACGACCTCTGGGACTTCGACCTGCCAATGCAGCCAAGCCTGATCGACTTCACCAAGGATGACGGCAAGACCGTGCCTGCGGTGGTGATCGGCACCAAGGCCGGGCAGATTTACGTGCTTGACCGTGCAACCGGCAAGCCGCTGACCCAGGTCGACGAAGTTCCGGTCAAACCGAGCAACATCCCGAACGAGCCGTACTCCCCGACCCAACCAAAATCGGTGGGCATGCCGCAGATCGGCGCGCAGACCCTGACCGAGTCGGACATGTGGGGCGCCACCCCGTATGACCAGCTGCTGTGCCGCATCGACTTCAAGAAAATGCGCTACGACGGCCTGTACACCGCGCCGGGCACCGACCTGTCGCTGAGTTTCCCAGGCTCGCTGGGCGGCATGAACTGGGGCAGCATTTCCACCGACCCGGTGCATGGCTTCATCTTCGTCAACGACATGCGTCTGGGCCTGTGGATCCAGATGATCCCTTCGCAGAACAAAGGCAACGCGGCCTCCGGTGGCGAAGCGTTGAACACTGGCATGGGCGCCGTACCGCTCAAAGGCACGCCGTATGCCGTGAACAAGAACCGCTTCCTGTCGGTCGCCGGTATCCCTTGCCAGGCTCCGCCGTTCGGCACCCTGACCGCGGTTGACATGAAGACCCGCCAAATCGCCTGGCAGGTCCCGGTCGGCACCGTCGAGGACACCGGCCCGCTGGGTATCCGCATGCACCTGCCGATCAAGATTGGCCTGCCAACCCTGGGCGGCACACTGTCCACCCAAGGCGGCCTGGTGTTCATCGCCGGCACCCAGGACTTCTACCTGCGCGCCTACGACAGCAGCAACGGTAATGAAATCTGGAAGGCCCGTCTGCCGGTTGGCAGCCAGGGCGGCCCGATGACCTACGTTTCGCCGAAAACCGGCAAGCAGTATGTGGTTATCACCGCCGGTGGCGCGCGTCAGTCGACTGACCGTGGCGACTATGTGATTTCTTACGCCCTGCCGTAAGACTGCGTCGCCTGCTTCGCGGGTGAACCCGCTCCCACAGGATGATCACTGCACTTGCAAAGGGTGCAGGCCCTGTAGGAGCGGGTTCACCCGCGAAGAGGCCCTAGAACACTACCCGAGACCCCGCAATGCCATCCGCAATTCGCATCACTTCTCCCCTCCTGCTCGCCCTGGCCAGCACCACCGCCCTCGCCGACGGCGACCTGATGACCCGCAACACCCTGACCGGTGACTGGGGCGGCCTGCGCCATCAGCTGGAAGAAGACGGCGTCAAGTTCACCGGCGACTACAGCGGTGAAACCGCCTACAACGCCCACGGTGGCCTGCACCGTTCGGCCCGCTACTCGCAGAACCTCAAGCTGGGCGTGCAGTTCGACCTGTCGAAACTGTACGGCCTGGAAAAAGGCGGCAAGGTGCAGTTGACCATCAACGACCGTCGCGGCAACAGCGCCTCGGAAGACCTGGTGGGCAACCGCTTGCCGATCCAGGAAAACTACGGTGGCCTGTACACCCGCCTGACTGAACTGAGCTACGAGCGCACTCTGTTCACCCCGGCCTTGAACGTCAAGCTCGGCTACATGGCCATGGGCAACGACCTCGGCGGCTTGGACAGTGGCATCCTGTGCAACTTCATGAACGCCGGCTTCTGTGGCCACCCACTGAACATGTCGGGCGGCAGCGGCTGGACCAACTACCCCAACGCCCACCTGGGCGTGCGGGTGAAATACGACCTGTCGCCGTCCTGGCAGCTGCGTGTCGCGGCCTTCAACGTCGACCCCGAGAGCAACGGCAATTCCAGCCGTGCCTGGCACCTGGGGCCCAAGCACACCACAGGTACCGTGGTACCGGTTGAGCTGGTGTACAAACTGCAAGGCGAACTGCCAGGTGAGTACAAGCTGGGCTACTACTACGACAGCTCTGATGTGAAACGCATCGGCAGCGACAAGGAAGTGTCCGGCCGCGGCGGCCATTACCTGCTGGTCGACCAGGCCGTGTGGAGTGATCCAAGCTCGCCAGGCCGCAGCCTGCACGCCTTTGGCCAATACTCGGCATCAAGCGAGGCCGCTTCGCCGTTCACCAAGTGGTATGGCACCGGCGTTGTGCTGTACAAGCCGTTCGAAGGCCGCCCGCGCGATACCCTGTCGTTGGGCTATGGCCGCGCCGTGCCGAACCCGCGTAGCCGCGATGTGCTGGAAGACGCTGCGTTCAACGCAGGGCAGCAGTTCCCGAACATCGACAGCGCCGAGCAGTTGATTGAACTGAGCTACGGCTACCAGGCCACGCCATGGCTGAACCTGCGCCCGGATGTGCAGTACATCATCGAGCCGGGTGCGTTCTCGGGCAAGGATATCGACAATGCGCTGGTAGTGGGCCTCCAGGTCAAGGCGACGTTCTGATTCATTACGGCATTGCCCGCATCCTGTGAGCAGCCTTGTGCTGCGAAAAGGCCCGTGACAGCACAGTGAATTTTCTCTGCTGTCACGGGCCTCTTCGCAGCACAAGGCTGCTCCTACCAGGAATGCATAACCGGTAAAAATGACTCAACCTTCGCGCAGGTAAACCACCAGACGCAGCAGCATCTCATCGCACCCCTGCAACTGCTCGACACTGACAAACTCGTCCGGTTTGTGCCCTTGCTCCATGCTCCCCGGCCCGCAGACCACCGTCGGGATCCCGGCCTGGTCGAACAAGCCGCCTTCAGTACCAAACGCGACCGTGCCGAACGCCGCTGAACCACTGAGCAAGGCGACCAAACGTGCCGCTTCGCTGTCAGCCGGCGTGGCCAGCCCCGGGTAAGCACTCAGCGCCTCAAGGCGAATATCGGCTCCCTGGTTGACGGCGCGCATGCGCGGCAGCAACTCAGCCTCGGCGTAGCCTTGCAACTGGTCAGCCACCCCCTGAGCATCGAACCCTGGCAATGCGCGCACCTCGAAGTCGAATTCGCATTCCTCGGGCACGATATTCAACGCCCTGCCACCTTTGATCACGCCGGTCTGTACCGTGGAAAACGGCGGGTCGAAACGCGTGTCATGGTGCTCAGGCTGCGCCAAACCATCACCGATCTCGCCCAGCTTGCCGATCAATCGCGCGGCGTACTCGATGGCGTTCACCCCATAAGGCGCATAAGCCGAGTGACAGGCAGCACCGTGCACCTGGCAACGCATTGCCAGCTTACCCTTGTGCCCCAGCACTGGCTTGAGCTCGGTCGGCTCGCCGATCAGGCACAACCGCGGCTTGTGTGGGCGCTGCGCAAGCGCCGCAAGCATCGAGCGTACGCCCAGGCAACCCACTTCTTCGTCATAGGAGAACGCGAGGTGCACCGGAATACGCAAAGGCTGCGCGAGAAACGCCGGGACCGCGGCCAATACCGAGGCGATGAAGCCCTTCATGTCCGCAGTACCCCGCCCATACAGGCGCCCCTCCCGCTCACTCAAGGCAAACGGCTCGACCGTCCAGGCCTGGCCGTCAACCGGCACCACATCGGTGTGCCCCGAAAGCACTACACCGCCAACGTCCTGCGGGCCGAGGGTGGCAAACAGGTTGGCCTTGGTGCCCTCGGCGTTATGGAACAACTCGCATTCCACGCCGAGGTCCGCCAGGTAGTCACGGATGAAACCGATCAGCGCCAGGTTCGAATCGCGGCTGACCGTGGCAAAACCGATCAGCCGGGCAAGCAACGCGCGGCTGGTGCGCTCATTCATTGCCCGGCACTCCATAGCTTGGCGCCGCGGTCGGGTCGAGGGCGCGGGTCACGTAGTCCTGCATCTGAGGGCGATAGGCCTGCCACAGGCCATCGAGCTGGCCGATCGGGTCTTCATCGGCCCAATCGACGCGCAGGTCCACCAGCGGCCAGGTCAGCTCGCCGGCGATCTTCAGCGCTGCGGAATGCACCGGCCCTGCCTCGCCCCCGGCCGCCATCGCCGCCTGCATGGCCGCCAACAGGCGATCGGCCAGGTGTCCGCCGGCCTGTTCAAACGCGTGCACCATGGCCTCGATCACCTGCTTGGACGCCAGCAAGTTACCCGCAGCAGCGCACTGCTCGCCGGCCACGGCATTGTGCACCCCAAGCGCCTGCTTGCCGGTGAACAACGCGACCTGGCCCTGGCTGTCGATCACGGTGACCTGGCGGTATTCGCTCCAGCCGTTGGCGTTCAGCACCCTGTCTAGTGCAGCTGCCGGCGGCAACTGGCCCTGCTCCAGCACATCGAGCAACTGCGGCCCCAATGCCGGCAAGGTGATGTTCTGCGTTGCGACCGCCCCCACACCTGCGCGCACCCAGGGGCAACGCGCCCCGACCGCGATGCTCGACGAGCTGATGGCGATACCGACTTGGCCGGTTTCCTGGCAACGACCGATGATGGAGAAAGTCATGTGATGGTTCCTGTTGTTCTGTCCGATGCAGGGCATTCTGGGTGGAACCCTCCAGCGCGCGAAACCACCTTTTTCCGAGGGCTTGAAGAGGAAAAAACTAAGGCCGCCCGCACCACCCCGAACGGCATCAAAAATCCCCCTCAAGCACCGCGGCAAGCCCTATGAATCAAGGCCTTCGCCGTTTTATCGGCAAGCCCTAGCTAAATACTATTTTCGCCATTTGCGCAGCGTCCCTAGTCTGGCCCCAGGCAACGGCGGTCCTCCAAACCGACCTGACAAAAACCGCCTGATAAAGGGCTCGGACATGACTTTGAACAACCTCGAAATCGACACCCTCGTCGTCGGCGCCGGCCAAGCCGGCGTGGCCATGAGCGAACACCTGAACAAGCTCGGCGTGCCGCACCTGGTGCTGGAGCGCAAGCGCATCGCCGAAGCCTGGCGTACGGGCCGCTGGGACTCGCTGGTCGCCAACGGTCCGGTCTGGCACGACCGCTTCCCTGGGCTGGTATTCAACCTCGACGCCGATGCCTTCGCTGGCAAGGATCAGGTTGCCGACTACTTCGAACAGTACGTGCGCAAGTACAACCTGCCGGTGCGCACCGGCATCGAGGTGAAGAAGGTGGTGCGCAACAGCGATCGCCCAGGCTTCACCATCGAAACCAACGAGGGCGTGATCCGCGCCAACCGCGTGGTTGCTGCCACTGGCCCGTTCCAGCGCCCGGTGATCCCGGCCATCGCGCCAAAGGACGAGCGCCTGCACCAGATCCACTCCGCCGCCTACTACAACCCCGAGCAGCTGCCCGCCGGCGCCGTGCTGGTGGTGGGCGCCGGTTCTTCGGGCGTGCAGATTGCCGAAGAACTGATGCGCGCGGGGCGCCAGGTATACCTGTCGGTCGGTGCCCATGACCGCCCGCCGCGGGCCTACCGCAACCGCGACTTCTGCTGGTGGCTGGGTGTGCTGGGCGAGTGGGACGCAGAAATCGCCAAGCCTGGCCGCGAGCACGTGACCATTGCTGTCAGCGGCGCACGCGGCGGCCACACCGTGGACTTCCGCGCCCTCGCCCACCAAGGCATGACCCTGGTCGGCCTGACCCAATCGTTCGCCGATGGCATTGCCACCTTCCAGGACAACCTGGCAGACAACATCCGCCGTGGCGACGAAAACTACCTGGCCCTGCTCGATGCCGCCGATGCCTACATCGAACGCAATGGCCTGGACCTGCCTGAAGAGCCGGAGGCGCGCAAGCAACTGCCCGACCCTGAGTGCCTGAGCAAGCCGCTGCACACACTCGACCTGGCCCAGGCCGGCGTCAGCACCATCATCTGGGCCACCGGCTACGGCGTGGACTTCAGCTGGTTGCAGGTCGACACCTTCGACGCCAACGGCAAGCCACAACACCAACGCGGTGTTGCCCGCGAACCCGGTGTGTACTTCCTCGGCCTGCCCTGGCTGTCACGCCGCGGCTCGTCGTTCATCTGGGGCGTGTGGCACGACGCCAAGCACGTCGCCGGGCACATCGCCACGCAACGGACCTACCTGGCCTACCGCGACAGCGAGCAACGTGCCGCGGATGAGCAACAACAACCCACGATCAGCAACGTCAGCACCCTTGGAGCCCACTGATGCCAACCCATACCCGTATCCGCATGTTCAACACCAAGGTCACCTACCCTAATCAGACCCTGGACAACGACCTGTGCCAGGCGGTGCGCGCCGGCAACACCATCTACGTACGCGGCCAGGTGGGTACTGACTTCGAAGGGCGCCTGGTAGGCCTGGGCGACCCTCGGGCACAAGCCGAACAGGCGATGAAAAACGTCAAGCAACTGCTTGAGGAGGCCGGCTCGGACCTGTCGCACATCGTCAAGACCACCACCTACATCACCGACCCGCGCTTCCGCGAGCCGGTGTACAAGGAAGTCGGCAAATGGCTCAAAGGCGTGTTCCCGATCTCCACCGGGCTGGTGGTGGCGGGCCTGGCCCAGGCCGAGTGGTTGATGGAAATCGATGTCATCGCCGTGGTGCCGGATCAGGCCTGACCTGCCGGCACCCCGCTCAGCCAGGCCTGCGTGACTCGTGCAGCTGCCCTTAGCCGCTCTGCCCCGTGCAAGTGGGCAGACGGCACCTCGACGCTGAGGCTGATATCGCGGGGCAAGGCTGCGAGCAACTGCACCAACGGCAGTTGCCCGTGGCCAGGCAACTGCCTGCCCTCACGCGCTTCCTGGATGATGCCGCTGTCGGGTGGTGCCTGCAGTGGGGCATCGCACAATTGCACGGCGCGCAAGTAACGCGGGTCGATTCCGGCAAGGTCCACTACCGCTGCACCAGCGCGAAACAGGTGCAGGGCATCGACCAGCACGCTGCTGTTGTCCTGCCCCGCCCCTGCCACCACGGTATAGGCCTGGTGCACGTTCGCCACCGGCCGCCAGCGCATGAATTCAAGGTCCACGCGCACGCCATAACCCCCTGCCAACTCGCACAAGGCCGCGAAATGCCCGGTCAGCCGCGCGACATCGGCATCATCGCCCGACACCGTCAGGCTTACCGCCCCCAGCTCCGCACCTGCCGCCAGCAAAGGCTCGTAATCGGCGACCACCACCTCGGGCGTCAATGACACGAACTCGATATCAGCGACCCGTACGCCCTCACCCGCCATCACCGCCTTGAGCTCACGCAGCGCCAGGCTGCCCGCCGTTACCGGGTAGGCCAGCGCACCCGGCATCACCGGATGCAGGCGCAGCCCCACCGCGCTGAAGCCGGCACGGCTCGCCTCGCGCACCAGCACGGCTGGCGCCAGGTCCAGTGCCGTCAGGTGAGCGACGCCCAGGCCCCTCAATAGGTCGCCCTCCCGCCACTGAGGTCGAACACGAAGCCGGTGGTGAAACTGCACTCTGGCCCGGCGATCCAGCTCACCATGTTGGCGATTTCCTCGACCTTCAGGAAGCGCCCCATGGGGATCTTGGCCTTGCTCGCTGCGATGTGCTCCGGGGTCATTTCGGCCATCAGCGGCGTTTCGACCATCGCCGGCGCCACGCAGTTGAGCAGCACGCCATCCTGCGCCAGCTCCTTGGCTGCGGCCTTGGTGAAAGCGATCACGCCTGCTTTGGCCGCCGAGTACGCCGAGATGTACTGCACGCCATCCTTGCCCGCCATCGAGGCGACGTTGACGATACGTCCGTAGCCGCGCTCGCGCATGTGCGGGATGGCGGTGCGGCAGCAATAGAACACCCCATTCAGGTCAATGGCGATGACCTTGTCCCAGGCCGCTGGCGGGTATTCCCAGGCGGGTACCACTGGGCCATTGATACCGGCGTTGTTGACCAGGATCTCGACCTGCCCGACGTGTGCAAGCACGTCGGCAAATGCCGCTTCCACCGACGCCAGTGATGAAACATCGACAGACTGGCGCAGCACCGGCTCAAAGCCGTTTTCGGCTGTGTCCCAGCCATCGACCGCCAAGTCCCAGATCACCACGTGGGCACCTGCGGCGTGCAGCCGCTGTGCAATCCCCAGGCCGATGCCACGCATGCCGCCGGTGACGATTGCAGTCTGCCCTTGCAGGTATTGGCTCATTGCTTTGCTCCATTTTCGAGGTTAGGGATGTCTGGCAGACGACGCAGGTCGCTCACCATGAACAGGTAACACAGGGCACCGAGGACGGTGATCGACGACACGAAGGCCAAGGCCCAGACGAACGACCCGGTCATCGAAACGATGATGCCGATGGTCAACGGGGTGACGATGCCCGCCGCGTTGGCGAACAGGTTGAACAGGCCACCGCTCAAGCCCAGCAGGCCCTTTGGCGCGATGTCGGAAACGATCATCCAGGCCAGCGCCGACATGCCTTGGGCGAAGTAGGCGATGCAGAGAATGGCGATTACCAGCGCGTCGGACTCGACATAGTTAGCCAGCACGATCACCGACGCGGTGAGCAGGCCGGCAATCACTGGCAGCTTGCGCGCCACGTTCAAGGAGTAGCCGCGGCGCAGCAAGGCATCGGACAACCAGCCACCGACCAGGGTGCCCAGCGAGGCGGCGATGAACGGCAGCACCGCGACCCAGCCAACCTTCAGCCACGGCATGTGCCGCTCGGTGACCAGGTAGGTCGGGAACCAGGTCAGGAAGAACACGTTGGTCGAGTTGCAGGCAAACTGCCCCAGGCAGATGCCCAGCATGTTGCGGTGCTTAAGCAGAGCCGGGATCTGCGACCAACGGAATACCGTGGCTTTCTGGCCACCGTCGACCACGCCACCGCCCGCTGCGATGTAGTCGAGTTCGGCTTTGTTCGCCGTGGTGGACTGGTGCGGTTCATGGTACTTGCGCCACCAGACCAGGCCGTAAAGGATGCCCATCAGCCCGACCGCCATCAGCAGAAAACGCCAGCCGTAGGCGTGCAGTACCCAGAACAGCAGCGGCGTAAGAAACGCCAGCCCCGTGTACTCGGCAAAGGTGTAAATGCCAGTCGCCCTGGCCCGCTCACTCTGTGGGAACCAGGTCGCCACCACGCGGCTGTTGGTGGGGAAGCACGGCGCTTCGGTCACCCCCACCAGAAAACGCATGCCCAACAGCGACAGAAAGCCCTGAGCCAACCCTTGCAGGCCGGTGAACAGCGACCACAGCGTCAAGGCCAGCCAGTACGTGAACTTGGTGCCCAGCCGGTCGATGAGGATCCCGCCGGGGATCTGGGCCGCCGCGTAGGTCCAGGAAAACGCCGAGAAGATCACGCCCATCATCGCGGCGTTAAGGCCCAGGTCGGCACTGATGCTAGGCGCCGCTATGCCCATCACGCTGCGGTCGAGGTAGTTGATCATCGTGCCGCCGGAGATCAGCGCCAGGATCATGAAGCGGGTGCGGGTACGTTGTTGCAGGCGTGCAGGCGTGTCGAACGCCCCCACACCGAGGTTCTGTTCAGTGTTCATGACGGTTGCTCTCTTGTTATTGGAATGGCAAAGGGCGGTGCGCTAGGCAAACCCGAACAGACGTCGCGGCGTGTCCCACATGACGGTGCGGCGCAGTTGCGCATCTGGCATCAGTTGCTCGGCCAGTTTCAGCAGCGGCCCGTAGTCCACCCGCGAGCGCTGGCGAATGAACGGCCAATCGGAGCCCCACACGCAGGCCTGTGGGCCAAACGCTTCGAGCAGGGCATGAACGTAGGCACTGCTCTGCGCCTGCAGCGCATCGGCCGAGGCGAACTTCTGCATGCCGGACAGCTTGACGCTGGCCCGGCCGCTCGCGGCCAACCGCAGCAAGGCCTGGAAACCCGGTTGGTGAATACCGGCGCTCACCTCCGGGCGGCCGCAATGGTCGATCAACACGCGCGCCGACGTGCGCTCAAGCAGCCCGCGCAGCGCCAGCAACTGGTCTTCGCACACCTGAATCTGCGCAAACAGGTCGAGCTCGGCGAGCTTGCCGAACAACCCGTCGGCTGCATCCAGGCTCGCCACACCGTACAACGCCGGGTTGAAGGCCACCCCGACCACCCCTTGCGCCTGCAACGTAGCCAGCGCATCCAGGGTGATGTGAGGGCTAACCACCGCCACCCCCTTGAAACGCCCCTGCCCAGTGGCGAGCGCGCTCAGCAGGCAGCTATTGTCGGTGTGGTAGCCACTGTTCGGCCCCACCAGCAAAGCATGCTGCACGCCATAGGCGTCCATCACCCGGTTGAATTGCTCAAGGGTGGCGACCTCCTGCCCGGACGGGGCGTAAGGCGCGTCGGGGTGGTAGGGAAAGCGCGCGGGATCAAACAAATGGTTATGGCAATCGATCTTGGGTTCATCGAAGATGTTCACGCAACACTCCCGTCAAGCGCCGCTGCGCTTGCCTGCAGATCTTGTTATTGTGCGCCGCGAAGGCGACTCGGCAGGCTTCAAGATACTGCGTGCCCGGCGTCTGCGCTCATACCCAGATGGCGAAGACCATAACCAAAGGTAATGCTTATGCCCCTCGACCATGACGGCCCGGAAGCCCGCAACCTGGTGTTCAAACTGCGGCACATGGAAGTGTTTCGTGCGGTGATGTTGACGGGCTCGATCAGCGCGGCGGCGAAGATGCTCTACGTGTCGCAGCCGGCCGTGAGCAAATTGATCCAGTACATCGAGGGGCGGCTGGCGTACCGCTTGTTCGAGCGCATCAACAACCGCCTGGTGCCGACCCACGAAGCGCAGATTCTGTACCGCGAAGTCGAGCGGGTATATCAGGCCGCGCTGGAGGTCAATGAATGTGCGTTGTCACTGGGCAGTGGCGGCCACCGTAACCTGCGCATCTCGTGCAGCGCCTCGCTGTCGACCGTGGTCATCCCGATTGCGCTGGCCCAACTCAAGCGTGAGTCACCCTCGCTGAACATCGAGTGGCAGACCTCGTTGATGGGTGAAATGCCGAACCAGATCCTGTCGAAGAAGGTCGACCTGTCGATTGCCGCCTTGCCGGTGATCCACGATCACCTGCATTCACGCGCGTTCATGCGCGGGCGCATGGTGGTGGTGATGCCGCCGGAGCATGCCTTGGCGCGGCATCCGTCACTGGCGCTGGAGCAACTGCAAGGCCATGCCCTGCTGCTGTTCAGGCCCGACATGCCGTTCGGCAAATTGCTGGCCGAACACATCCACCAGCGCGGGCTGCAGTTGGAGTCGCTGTTGTCGTTCACCAATGCCAACGAAGCTGTGGCATTGGTCAAGCAAGGCATGGGCATTAGCTTGATCGACGAGTTCGTGGCGCAGGACAGCGGCTTGACGGTGGTCCCCCTGGCCGACGAAATCCACTTCGACATCAGTTTCGTCTATTCGCGCTTCGAGCCACCTTCGCACTCGGCGCTGCACCTGATGCAGGTGCTGCATGCGCAGGCCCTGAAGCTGGGGCGGGGGATCGAGGGGTTCGCGTTGCCAACCCCTTGATGAACCGGGGCCGCCCGGCACCCCATCGCCGGCAAGCCGGCTCCCACAGGTAACTGCGCAGGCTCAGACCTTGTGAGGGCCCGGTGGGAGCGCGGGGGGCCGGGGGGGGGGGGCCAGGCCGCCCCGGGGGGGAAAAAAGCCCTGCCCCCGGCCCCCCCACCCACGCCCAGGAGCACCACCGCCGCCCCCTGTGCCTCCGCGAAAAAGGGGGAAGGG
>NZ_JAPFCE010000008.1:0-152748 GCF_026240895.1 Pseudomonas sp. DCB_AW | reverse complement strand
TCAACGCCGACGGCAGCTACCGCTACGTCATCGACAACAGCAACGCCACCGTGCAGGCGCTCTCCCCTGGGCAGACGCTGGTCGAGCAGTTCACCTATCAGGTGGTCGATACCGACGGCCTGACCGCCGTCACCGTGCTGGTGATCACCCTCCAGGGCGCCAACGATGCGCCGGTGGCCGTCGACGACCAGGGTACTGCCAGCGCGGGGGCTACCGATGGCAGCCCGGCGCCAGTAAACGCCAGCGGTAACGTGATCACTGGCGATGGCGGCGTGGCCGCCGACACGGACGTCGACAACCTCGATCAGCCTACCGCGACCCAGCTCAAAGTCGATGGCGTGCGCAGCGGCCTGGAAGTCACTGGCGGCACGCTTACCCCAGTGGCCAACGGCGCGCCGGCCACTATCACCGGTACGGTTGGCCGCCTGGCCGACAACAGCCTGATCAGTGGCAACTTCGGCCAGTTGATCCTCAACGAAGACGGCAGCTACACCTTCGAAGTCAACAGCGCAGACCCAACCCTCCTTGCTTTGACGGCTGGGCAAAGCCTGGACGTGATCTTCACCTATCAGATTCACGACAGCGGCGGCCTGACCGACCAGGCGCAACTGGTGATCACCGTCACTGGCGTCAACGACCCACCCGTGGTCAACCCTGTAACGGTCGACGCCATCGAGGCGGGCGGGCTCAACAACACAAGCCCCGGCCTGGATCCGAGCGGCAATATCCAGGGCGCGTATACCGACCCGGACGGCGATACCCTGAGCGTCAGCACCGTGGTCAGCCCGAATGGCATCAATGGCACACCGGGCCAAGCCCTGGCTGGCAACTACGGCAGCCTGGTGCTGGATGCCCAAGGCAACTACCGCTACGTGGTGGACAACAGCAACGCTACGGTCCAGGCCCTGCGCACCGATGCCGATCGGCTGACCGAGGTGTTCCAGTACAGTGTCAGCGATGGCAACGGCAAAGTCGTCACGGCCACCTTCACCGTGGTCATCCATGGCCGCAACGACACCCCCGTCGCAGCCGATGACAACGCCATTGCCATCGAAGCGGGCGGCACCAATAACACAACGCCTGGCCAGCAGGGCAGCGGCAACGCGTTGAGCAACGACAGCGACGTCGATGCCGGCGACAGCAAGACAGTCGATGGCATCTACCTGGGCACCCTCGCCGCAGGCGGCACGTTCATTGAGGTGTCTGCGGGCCCGACCCTGGTAGCCGGCACCTACGGCACCCTGAGCATCGATGCCAACGGCAACTACGTCTACACCGTCAACGACAGCCTGGCCACCGTGCAGGCGCTCAAGGCCGGCGAGCAACTGCGCGAAACGTTCACCTACCGCATGCACGACACCGACGGCGCCGCCGCCCAAGCGCAGATCAACATCACCCTCGAAGGCCGCTACGACACCCCAGTGGCCCACGACGACTTCGCCTACGCCGTGGCGGTGGACGACGATGGCAGCGGCGGGCGCAATCCCACCGGCAATGTGCTGAACAACGACACCGATGTCGATGCCAACGACAGCAAAGTGGTCACCGCCGTGGGCCTGGACGAAGAAAGCAGCAACCCGGCCCTCGACCCGCTGACCGGCAGCGCCACCGTCACCACTACCTACGGCACCCTCACCCTCAACGCCGACGGCAGCTACCGCTTTGTGGTCAACTCCAACGACCCCGAAATCATTGCCCTCGGCCCGCTGGGCTTCGTCATCCAGCGCTATACCTACCAAGTCACCGACGGCGGCGGGCTGAGTGACACCGCGACCTTGACCGTCTTCATCCGCGGCGAAAACCAGCCGCCGATTGCCGGCCCCGACCAGGGCTTGGCCGTCGAGGCCAGCGGTGTCGACAACACCCTCCCGGGCAGCAACCCCAGCGGCAACGTGATGGACAATGACAGCGACCCGGACACCGTCAACATCCTGTTCCCGGAAACCCTCGAAGTGCTGGCGTTCTGGAGTGGCGACGGCCCGCTGCCGGGCAATGCCAGCCTGGTCGGGCAAACCCTGCGCGGCCAGTATGGCGACCTCACGCTCAATGGCGACGGCACCTGGAACTACGTGCTGGACAACAGCCTGCAGGCCGTTCAGCAACTGCGCGTCAGCGGCCAGACCCTGGTAGACAACTTCACCTACTTGCTGGCCGACTTCTGGGGCGGCACCGCCAACGGCCTGCTGACCATCACCATCGACGGCCGCAACGATTACCCCGTGGCCAACGACGACACCGCCATCGCAGTGGAGGCCGGCGGCGTGAACAACGGCACGGCTGGCGTCGACCCCCGCGGCAACGTGCTGGATAACGACACCGATGTCGACGGCGTGCAGTACGGCGAGACTAAGACGGTGCTGCAATACACCGGCGAAAATGGCCAGACCGCGTCTGCCGGGCAGGTGCTGCAGGGTCTCTATGGCACGCTGCTGATCACTGCCGACGGCAGCTACCAATATGTCGTCGACAATACCAACCCCACCGTGCAGGCCATGCGCAGCGCCGGCGAATCGCTGCGGGAGGTGTTCACCTACCGCATGCGCGACACTGCAGGCATCACTGCCGATGCCCGCCTGACCGTGACCATCCAGGGCGCCAACGACAACCCGGTGGCCCGCGACGACAGCAACACCGCCAGCGATCAAGTGCCGGCACCGCACACCAGCGGTAACGTGCTGCCCAATGACAGCGATGTAGACGGCGGCGACGGGCTGAGCGTGACCGGCATCCGCAGCGGCCAAGAGGCCGGTAGCGGCACTGTCGGCGTCATCGGCCAGCCCATCAAAGGCCAGTACGGCACTCTGGTGCTGAACGCCGATGGCAGCTACACCTACACCATCGACCTGAGCAACCGCGACGTGCTGGCGGCGGCCGGCCTGGGGCAGGTGCTCAAGGACTACTTCACCTACACGCTCAGCGACCTGGCAGGTGCCACCGATCAGGCCCAGTTGACCATCACCCTGGATATCTCCACCCCGTACATTCCGCCAGGGCCATACGTGGACCGCGACAGCCGCACCGGGCTGTCGTCGCAGCCACTGCCAGACGTGACTCCAGCGATTTTCGTCGCACCGGTTGTGGAGCGGGAGGAAGAAACCTTGACCCTGTCCGCCTGGGGCGCCGACGGCAGCGATGTGCGCCTGTTCGCTACACCCGAAATCGAAAGCGAGTCGCTTGGCAGCCAACTTGGCCAGGTCCACGGCCAGTTCGTTGCCCGCGCAGTGGCCGAGAGCCGGCGCGCCAGCGCGCATGAACAGAACTGGGTCGACGGCCGCCACGGGGTCATCAGCCTGACCGCCGATGGCCTGCTGCCGGACCCTTCGCTGTGGGCACCGCTGCCCACTGACATGGCGGCGCCACCGGAGCAAACGCCACAGCCTGCGCACGGCTTCCGTGCGCAATTGCGCGAAGCCGCCCAGCGCCGCGGCAGCAATGCCCCATGAAGCTGATGCCTATTTCACGGAAGGATCAAGGACTGCCTATGTCAGTATCAACATTGAAAAGCCTGAGCACCTTCACCGCTGTCAGCATCCTGCTCAGCGCCTGCTCGGCCTTCGAACCCAAGCCGTTCACCGAGGACGAAATGCGCCAGCGGGTGATCGAAGACCAGGCGCGGATGTACAAGGAACAGGAGCCGGTGAACGGGCCAATCACCTTCTACGAAGCCTCGGCACGGGCGTTGAAGTACAACCTCGACTACCGCCTGAAGCTGCTGGAAAGCGCGCTGGCGTCGGACCTGCGCGATGTCTCCAGCCACGAGATGCTGCCGCGCCTGGTCGCTTCGGCCGGTTACGCCGGGCGTAACAACGATTCCGGTGGCACATCGATCGGCATCGAGGACCGTCAGGTCAGCTTGCGCCCGTCCACGTCCGAAGAGCGCTACCGCACCCTCTACAGCCTCGGGCTGTCGTGGAGCCTGCTGGACTTCGGGGTCGCCTACTTCCGCACGCAGCAGAAGAATGACCAAATTCTGATGGCCGAAGAGCGCCGTGAAAAAGTCGCGCAGAATGTGTTGCAGGACGTGCGCAACGCCTACTGGCGCGCCCTTGGCGCGCAGCGCCTGCTGCCCCAGGTGGACGGCCTGCTGATGCGCACCCACCGCGCCCTGACGTCGGCCCGTGAAGCCGAGGGCAAAGGCCTGCTGCCACGCCAGGACATCCTCGCCTACCAGCGCGCCCTGCTCGATTCGGTGTACATGCTCACCGTGCGTCGCCAGGACCTGGAGTTCGCCCGCGCCGAACTGGCCGCGCTGATGTCGCTACCGCCCAATACCCGCATGGTCTTGGCCGATACCAGCGAACCGCCGCTGCCGCAGCTGAAAAGCAACGTCGAGCAACTGGAGCGCCTGTCGCTGGAACGCCGCCCGGAAATCATGGAAGAGTGGTACCGCAAACGCGTGAGCATGAACGACCTGAAGATCGCCAAGGCCCAACTGTGGCCTAACGTGAGCTTCAACTATGGCTACGAGTACGACTCCAACAAGTACCTGTACAACAGCGACTGGAACCAGACCGGTATCAATGTCTCGATGAACCTGCTACGCCTGCTGCAATACCCGGACATCACCGCGGCGGAGAAAAGCCAGGAGAAAACCGACGACATGCGCCGCACGGCCCTGTCGATGGCAATCCTCACCCAGGTCCGCGTTGGCCTGCTGCGCTACCAGTTGGCGCGCCAGGAGGTGGAGTTTGCCGACGAGAGCCTGCGGGTGGACCAGAGCCTGCTCAACTACGCGCAGTCGTCGCGCAGTGCCGCGCTGGGTAGCGAACTGGAACTGATCCGCGCCGAAGGCCGCCTGCTGCTGTCACGTTACCAGCGCGAAGCGGCCTACTCCGACGCCCAGGCTGCCTGGGGCCGGCTGTACAACTCGATCGGGTTCCAGGTCATGCCCAAGGAAATTGCCCAGCATGATGTAAAGGCCCTGGCACGTGAGATCCAGAACACCGTTGAGCAACAGACCCGCGACAACCTGCTGGCCGCCGGCCAATAAGGCCTACATTGATGCAGAAACAGGCAGACCTGCCTGTTTCTGCATGCGCTCACCCAATCCCGACGAAGTTCGCCTCATCGTTACCCTGGAAATCATTGCGGCACGCACATTCGAACTCGGCTTCGGCGCGCGTCGAAAAGCTCAGGCTGAGGCGCACCTTTTCTTGCGTATCGTAAAGGTCAAAACCCTCCCCCAAGGCACTGGGAAAACCAATGCGCCGAGGGAAGATCTCTTTATGGCGAGGTACCGCGGGAACCACAACGAAGCGCATGTGCATAATCAGCCCTCTCCGGCAGTTCTTTAGTATTAGTCTGCATATGGGAAAGACTCAAGCTGGCTCATGCAAAGAATGTGGTTAAACATAAAAAGCTCAGGATTATTGGAGCCATAAATACCGGGCCGGCGGTTGTTCAGGCGTTTTGTCAGAATCCCCGACAATAAATGCACCGCCCAACATTGCCCCGAAGTCACAACTGAACACAGACCTTCCTGTGTGTGAACAGAGGTATGCAGTCATGGCGAACAATCAAGACTGGGGTGCAAACCAAGGCGGCAACGCCAATACCGGTGCCGGCGATGCCGGTCAGAAAGGCGGCCAGGGTGCCGGAGGCGACATGCCCGACAAACAGAAAGGCGGCCAGCAACCAGGACAAAAACCTGAAGACAAGATGAACAAGGACTGGGACCGCTCAACTGACACGGGGCGCCAAGGTGGGCAGCCCGGCACTGACCAAGCCAACCGCCAAGACCCCGCCGACAAGGGCCGCATGGGTGGCCAGGCCGACCAAGGGGATGATCAGCAACGGGATGAAGACCGCTGATGCCTTTGGCCCCGGGGTGGCAATACGGCCCTGGGGCTAAAGTTTGAAACGCACATGGATCGTGCTTTTTGCTTGCGCACGGTCAACCGTGATCGCCTGGTTGCCATAACCCGAATAGCTTTTAACCAAGCGCATACCCAGGCCGGTACCCGTTGGTTTTGGGTAGGACTCCGGAAAACCATCGCCCTCGTCGGTGACGGTGATCAGCGCATGATCCCCTTGGCCACTCACGCTGACTTCCACCGTGCCTTTGCCATACTTCAAGGCGTTGGTGATGAGTTCGGAAATCACCAAACCCAGTGGCGCCATCCGTTCGGCTGGTAGGATGAACGTGTCCGCGTTGAGCAAGATTCTGCGCTCGGCCAACGCTTTGCCCAGGTCACCCAATAACGCCGCAAGGTAGTCACAGGCCCGCACGGCTTGGGCCTCAGCGTTCTGATAAAGCCGCTCATGCACGCTGGCGATGGTCAATACCCGAGTCGCCGCCGTCTCAAGCTGCAGCTTTACCGCCTCATCCTGTGCCATGTTTGCCTGCAGCAACAGCAACGTGTTGACCAGTTGCAGGCTGTTTTTGACCCGGTGATGGATTTCTTCCAGGTACAGGTCGCTTTTGCTCAGCTTGATGTTCTGCGCGTCGATCAACGACAGCAGCTGGGCTTCATGATGACGTCGCTCGGTGATGTCGCGTGAAACAGCGATCATCTTTTGAAAGTCCCCTTGCTCGCCAAAAATCGGCGCAACCGTCACGTCCCACCACTTAGGCTCCTGTTGCTGGGTTGGGCAAAAAGCCTCGAACCGGGTCGACTCGCCGCCTGTGACTTTACTGATCGCTTCCAGCACCAGGTTTCGGGATTCGTCAGGCCATAGCTGCGACCAAGCCACACCGCGAACCTGGGCCAGGTCGCCAATGTGCATCAGGCACATGCCGGCATCGTTCATGAATTCTATGTCGCCGCTCGCGGACAGGATCTTCACGCAATCGGGGCTGGCGTTGAGCACGCTCTCCGAATAAGGGTCGGACGAATGCATCTCCGAGCTTGCAGAAATTCGCTCGACCGCCATGGAGATGACGTTGGAGATGCCCTCCAGGAACACCAGGTCGCTTTCGATGAAGTCTTCGCCATTGCTGCTGTCGGCTTCGAGTACACCGAACGGGGCGGATGGCCCGCGAATGGGTACGTTGATCGCACGCTCGATGCCGTACTTTTTAAGCAATGAAGGGGTTCTGAAGCGTTGCTCCTGCCCCAGGTGGTTCGACAGCACTGGCCGGTAGGTGGAAATGGCATAGCCTGCGGGGCTGGCAATGTCCCCGCCCACCGTGGCATGCCCGATGTCGGCCTCGTCCCAACCCACGCCATGGGACAGCAAAAACTCGTCGCTGTCCGCCACCGGCGTGAGCACCTTGGCGAATGGCGTCTCCATGCCCTTGGCCACGACATCGCACGCCAGCGTCAGCAGCGCATCCAGGTTAGACGACTTCAGTGACATGACGCCGTACTCGACGACCAGTTCATGCTGCCGCCGGAGCCTGGCATGCGACTTCTGCAACGCGGCGCGAATGGTTTCGTCGGGAGATTGATGCTGCATGGGGACTATTTCCAGAAACGAGATAAAGATGCACGCTGAAGCGCTTTCGCCAGTGCGTCAGCACTGTGGTTTACACCGCGCATTGCCCTGATGCAACAACGAAATCAGTCTAACCCCGCCGCTCATGCGCGCCGAACACATGGCAGGTCATCTGCTCAACTCACCAAGATGGCCTGATGGTGTTCGATGGAGGGGATGGATACCTCCTCTCGCCGGGCGGCAAGCCACGCCCGCATGCGCTCGGTATCGAAAATCTGCCCCTCCTCCATCATCACGAGAATGAGTGATTGAGACATTCTGTAACACCCGCATTGCGAGCAGCGTCGCTCTTCCCAACCGAGCGGGCATTCGACGGAATCAGCATGTCCAGCGCAAATCAGACAACTCATGAAGCCCCCTTATGCTCTTTTTGGCGTGGGAAGTTGTGTACAGGTCGACAGGATGGGTCGCATAACGGACAGGCATGAGAATTTCATGCCAACTTTACATTCCCTTTAGGTAATGACCGCGCATCCCGTTCTGCTAGCCAAGGCTAAGCCGCACCTTGTCGAGCAGGTCACCGATCTGGAACGGTTTGATCAACAGGTCCATCCCCGTGTCCAGAAACGCCTGCCGATCCAGCGCCGTCTCGGCATAACCGGTCATGAACAAGACCGGCAGCCCCGGGCGGTAAACACGCGCCATGTCGGCCAGTTCGCGCCCACTCATGCCCGGCAGCCCGACATCGGTCAGCAACAACTCGATGTCGGCGTCTTCGCGCAGGTGGTCCAGCGCTTGCTCGATGGTTTCGGCCAGGGTGCAGCGATAACCCGCGTCGGCCAGCACTTCTGCCACCGACAGGCGCACAGAGGCCATGTCTTCGACCACCAGCACACGCTCGCCAGCGCCGCGCTGGTCCAATTGTGGCACCTGTGCCTCACAGGTGACCTGGTGGCTGCTGGCCGGCAACATCAACGTCACCTCGGTCCCCTGCCCTGGCACGCTGCAGATCGACACATGCCCACCCGACTGGCGGGCGAAGCCATAGATGGTCGATAGCCCAAGCCCGGTCCCTTGGCCGACCGGCTTGGTGGTGAAGAACGGGTCGAACACCCGCTCCAGCACCTCCGGTTCGATGCCGCCGCCATCATCGCGCACGCTCACCGCCACATAGGGGCCGTCCTGCAGGTAAGAGTTGCCATGCGACCAGCTCGCCGCGGTGTTAACCCAGATATGCCCGCCTTTGGCCAGGGCATCGCGGGCGTTGATCACCAGGTTGAGCACCGCACTCTCCAGCTGGATCGGGTCGACCAGGGCGATGGTCGGCTCGCTGGAAAGCTCCAGTACCAGCACGATCCGTTCGCCGATGGTGCGGGTGATCAGCTCTTCCAGCGAGCGCACGCGCTCGTTGATGTCCACCGGGCGGGTGTCCAACGGCTGCTGACGGGCAAATGCCAGCAGCCGGTGGGTCAGCGAAGCGGCGCTCATGGCTGAACTGAGCGCGGCGTCTGCGTAACTCGGGATCTTTTCCAGACGGTTCTGCGCCACCCGTTTGCGGATCAGCTCCAGGCTGGTGATGATGCCGGTCAGCAGGTTGTTGAAGTCATGGGCAATCCCCCCTGTCAGGCTGCCCAAGGCATCCATCTTTTGTAACTGCAGCAGTTGCGCCTCGGTCTGCGCCCGCTGCGCCATTTCTCGCGCCAGCTGGGTGTTGGCGTCATCCAGGCGTGCCAGGTGCGAGCGTTCGCGGTGGCGGTGTTCGGTGACGTCCTCGACGAACACCAGGCAGAACCCTGGCGCTCGGTAGGGCGAAAGCTGCCACTCGGTGTCCCGTGGCTGGCCGTGCACGCTCATGCCCAGCGTGCCACGCCAGCGCTGGCCAGCGGCCAGGTGCTGGCGCAAGGCGGCGATGGCGGTTTGCTGACCGTCGACAAAGCACTCCTGCAGCGCCTTGGGGTTACGGTTGTCTTGGGTCAGCTGGGCGAATGCATGGTTGCACTCATGCACCTTGAGCTCGGCATCGAGCACGGCGATGGGTGCCGAGACATTGGTGAAGATTTCCCGAAAGTTGGCCTCGCTTGCACGCAGCGCCCGCTCGGTATCGCGCACCCGCATCAGGGTCCGCAGGGTCGCCACCAGCACATCCGGGTCCACTGGATGCACCAGGTAAGCGTCGGCACCGGCATCGAGCCCGGTAACGATGTCGCCGGTCTGGATCGAAGCCGCCGACACGTGAATCACCGGCAGCAGTGCAGTCTCAGGGTCCGCGCGCAGCAACCGGACGATATCGAAACCGCTCATGTCCGGCAGGTTGACGTCGAGGATCAGCCCGTCTATCTGCTCGCTGCCGATCATGGCCAGCCCCTCGCCACCGGTGCCCGCCTCCAGCACCTGGTAGCCATGCAGGGCCAGGCGGCGACGCAGCGCATAACGCGTGGCGACGTTGTCGTCGACAATTAGCAGGCGAATGTCAGGGTTCATCAACGCTCTCCTGGGCCAGCGCCAGCGGGATGACGACAAAGAACGACGACCCTTCGCCCGGCACACTGTCCACCCCTACTTCACCGCCCAGCAAGGCCGCGAAGCGCTTGCACAGTGACAAGCCGAGGCCAGTGCCGCGCAGGCGTTTCTGCAGCGGCGAGTCGATTTGGGCGAAGTCTTCGAACAGCCCGCCCAGCAGCTCAGGTGCGATGCCGATGCCCGTGTCGGTCACAGCAAAACGAATCTGGTCGTTGCCCTGCAAGTGCGCCGACACCCGCACTTCGCCACGGGTGGTGAACTTCAGCGCGTTGGAGATGAAGTTGCGCAGGATCTGCGCCAGCTTCTTGTCATCGGTATACATCTTCGGCAGCCCGTGTGGCTCCTCAAAGATGAGGTCCACCGAGCCCATGTCGACGATCGGGCGGAACATCCCGCGCAAGGCAGCGAACAGGTCGAGCATGTCGAACCAGGCCGGCGAGATGGTGATGCGACCGGCTTCGATCTTGGCCAGGTCGAGCAAGTCGTCGACCATGTCGCTGAGTTCGCGCGTGGCGTTGCTGACGAACGCCACCTGCAATTGTTGCTCCTTGCTCAGCGGCCCATCCACTTCGTCGGCCAGCAGGCTGGTGATGCTCAGGATCGAGCCCAGGGGTGTGCGGAACTCGTGGCTCATGTAGGAAAGGAAGCGGCTTTTCAGGTCCGAGGCCTGGCGCAACTGTTCGGCCTGGGTATCGAGCTCGGCGTAAAGCGCCAGCACACCCTGGTTGGTTTCTTCCAGCTCTGCGCGCAGGGCTTGGTTTTCGGCCTGCAGGTGTGCCACGCAGGCAGCCTGCTCGGCCTGGTTGTCGTCAGGCATGCACCGTCTCCAAATCGAGGACCAGCACGGTCACATCGTCCCGCCCACGGCAGAAGTCGCGATGCAATACCGCCGCGATCACGGCTGGGTGGCGGAGCACGAGGCCCGGGTAGGCTTGAAGGTTCCAACGGGACTGCAGGCCGTCACTGAACATGATCAACAGGTTTCCCTTCACGTGAGCGTAGTCGAACACTTGCCCTTTGCGGTATTGCCCGCCGACGATGCCGGGGTGCGAGGCCAGGCCCCGCGGGCGTTCGCCGCCGACCAGGGTGGCGCCGATGTTGCCGATACCGATGAACGCGACACTGTCACGCGCGCCCTCGTACTGGGCAATCGCGACGGCCCCGCCGCGCGTGCCGGCCATGGCCTGGTGCAGCTCGCCCAGCAGCTGCTGCGGCGCGCTGAAGGGGCTCTGGGCAAAGGCCTGTGCGCCTGCTTTGGCGGCGCGTTCCGCTTCTTCGCCATGGCCTAGGCCGTCGATCAACAAGGCACTCACGCGCTGCTCGCCGAGGGTCACGTGCCATGTATCGCCACAGGCTGGGTCGTCATGCAATGAATGCTGGCTGACGCCCAGGCGAATGTCCTTGGGCGTGCCGTCTTGTTTATAGACCCGCGCCAGTACCACCGCGCCTTGTGCGTCGGTGTGCACATCGAATACCTGTGCCAGGCGGCTCACAGCGCCCAGGCCGATACCTTGGGTGCCCCCGGTGGAATAGCCATCGACCAGGCAGTTGGCCAGGTCGAAGCCATGGCCGCGGTCTACCGCCAGCAACTCGATGCCAGGCTGTTCGCCATGGGCAAGCACGCGCAGGTGCAGCTCGCCGCGTGCGGCGTGCTTGAGCACATTGCTGGCAAGTTCGGTGGCGACGAGGGCTGCCCGGCCTGCATCGGCGGCATCGAAGCCCTGCTGTTCGGCAAGTTTCTGCACCACGCGTCGGGCGTGACCGACCTGGCTGGCATCGTCGAGGCGCAGCACCTGGGTCAGGCTTGCGCTCAGGCTCATATCCATCGGGTGATCATTACCCGGGTACCTTGCCCGGGCGCGGTGTCCAGCTCGAATTCGTCGACCAGGCGTCGTGCGCCGGTCAGGCCAAGGCCCAGGCCGCCGCCCGAGGTCCAGCCATCGGTCAGGGCCAGTTTGATGTCGGCAATACCCGGCCCTTCGTCACGGAACACCAGGCGTACGCCGACACGGCCGGCCTCTTCGATGACCTCCCAGTCCATGTCGCCGCCCCCGCCGTACACCACGGTGTTACGGGCAAGCTCACTGACGGCGGTGACCAGTTTGGTCAAGTCGACCAGGCGCATGCCGCAATCGCTGGCGATCTTGCGCGTCAATTGGCGGGCCAGTACCACGTCCTGCTCGATACGTACCGGCTGGCTGCCACGCTCGCGGGTGCTCATGAGTGGCCTACCCGCTTACGCAACAGGTGCATGCCGCGATCGACATTGAGCGCGGTGCTGACACCCGGCAGGGTCAGCCCTAGCTCCACCAGGGTGATCGCCACCGCCGGCTGCATGCCGACCAGCACAGTCTCGGCATCCATGATGCGCGACAGCCCCGAGATAGTGGCAATCATGCGGCCGATGAACGAGTCGACCATGTCCAGTGCCGAGATGTCGATCAGCACGCCACGGGCCGAGGTGTGTTCGATGCGATCGGTCAGGTCGTCCTGCAGGCGCAGCGCCAGTTGGTCATGCATATCGACCTGGATGGTCACCAGCAGGAACTCGCCCATTTGCAATATGGGGATTCGCTCCATGGGCTCAGCCCCGCTCGCCAGCAGCGGTACCCAGGCGCGCCAGCGCCAGCTTCAGGGCATCGGCGAGGTTGGACTTGGTGGTCAGCGTGCCCAGGTCCAGGCCCAGGTGCACGATGGTTTGCGCAATTTGCGGGCGCACGCCGCTGATAATGCAGTCGGCGCCCATGAGGCGGATGGCGGTCACGGTCTTGAGCAGGTGCTGGGCCACCAGGGTATCGACTGTTGGCACGCCCGTGATGTCGATAATGGCGATCTCGGAGCCTGTGTCGACGATGCGTTGCAACAGCGACTCCATCACGGTCTGGCTGCGATGGGAGTCCAGGGTGCCAATCAGTGGCAACGCCAGGACGCCTTCCCACAACTTGACCACGGGGGTCGACAGCTCCAGCAGTTCTTCCTGCTGACGCTTGATCACGGCTTCGCGATTCTTCTGGTAGGTGCGGATGGTGTGCAGGCCAAAGGCATCGAACAGCGACGAAATCTCCCACAGCTGCTCGGCCAGCAGCGCGGGCTGCTCGCGGTAATGGGCTTGCAGCAAGTTGAACAGCGGGCCCTTCAGCGCAAAGATGAAGAACGCCGTCTGATGGGACTCTTGGCCCACCTGGGCGCGGCTGGCAGACAGCTTCTCGAGGAAGCGGCGTGTCTCTTCCCAGCCTTCGGCAGCGATGTTGGTGCCGCTTTCATTGCGCAAGCCGTCGACCACCAACTGGAGGAATTCACGGGTTTCCTGGCGCAGGTCCTGTTCGCGGATGTTACGCGTCGCCCCGTTGGCTTCGAGTGCGGCGTGCCACTCACTCAGCAGCTGCGCCTGATTGCTGACAATCGCTTCCAACGTACTGTTTTGCAGTGCTGCCATGTCGAGTTAGCTCCGTAAAATGCGTGGCCGGTGCCCCATAATTCGTACCGGCTCCGAGAAGTGACATTTGCCGAGGGAAATAGTTGTGGCGACTGGCAATTAATTGCATTGCGCCATCGCACGTGCCGCTAACTCTAGGCCAAGAATGCCTGGCGCGTTGCGAATCGAAGCCCGCCTACACCGGCAACTCGGTGGTGAGCTTGATTTTCTCCATGGGCACTTCGGTCTTGACGTTTTGCACCACACTCAGGCTGGTCAAGTGAGCGATCTGGAAGCGGCGATAGGCCTCAAGGTCCGCTGCTACCACTCGTAGCAGCAAGTCGCAGTCGCCCGCCATGACGTGGCACTCCACCACTTCGGGCAGCAGCCGCACGGCCTCGACGAACTCTTCGGTGGTGTCCTGGTCTTGGCGCTTGAGCCACACCCGCACGAACAAGGTCAGGCCCAGCGCCACTTTGGCCGGGTCCACCAGCGCCACATAGCGCTCGATAACGCCGGCTTCTTCCAGCAGGCGCACCCGCCGCAGGCACGGTGAGGGCGACAACCCCACCTGTTTGGCCAGTTCCTGGTTCTGTAGGCGGCCGTCGCGTTGCAGCGCCCGCAGGATACGTCGATCGATGGCGTCGAGTTTGATTGGCATTGAAAACCTTTGATTGGAATATTTCGGCAGCAGATGCCGAATAATCACGCCAGTAGAGCCACTACGCAACCCGATTTCAGCGATTCATTGGAATAATTTGCCCCCACTGGAGGTGACCATGAATGCCCTTGAATCCGTAGTTGAAGATCCCCCTGCAACGCCAGAACGCGAATGCCCCGCTGCCGCGTCCACCGAGCCACCACCGCAATCGAGCCCGCGCACCGGCGCCACTTCTTCGAGGGGGTGTCAGTCGGTGGCCTGGGTCAGCTTCATCACGCTCGGCGCGTTGATCGGGCCGCTGCTGGGTGACCTGCACCCCTACGGCTTGGGCACGGCATTTGCCGCCGTCTTGCTGGTACTGCTCAAGGGCCTGTGGAAAGGGGTGCACGCCGCCCTGCCCTGGCTGTTCAGCCTGGTGACTGCAGGGCTGTTCTACCTGCTGATTCCCGGTGGCGGGTACGTGCTGGCGGGCACGCTGGCCGGTCTGGTCAGCGCGTACCTGTGGGCCAAGCCATTCACCCGGGTGCTGAACGCCGCCCCTGGCTGCGTGCTGGTTGCCGTGATCACGCCCGCCTTCGTTTCTGGCCACTCCGCAGACCTCATCGCCCTGGCACTTACCGCTTATGCCGCTTCACGGTTTTCAATCTTGCCAGTGATGCTGTTCGCCCTCGCCGTGACCGCTGCGATGCGTACGCTACTGTCTGTCTGATACCAGCACGCCTGCAGCCGGAATGGGTCTACCCGCGAAGTAGGCACCACCTTGGATGGCACGGGCTTCGCCCGTGTTCGCGGGTAAACCCGCTCCCACAGGGTCAGCAACTCGCTTGCAATCTTTGTTCTCTGCTCGACAGCACAGCCCAGAAATTTGAACAAGACCGTTGCTCCCACACAGTCAGTGGCGCAGCTGCGATTGTTCCCCTACACCCCCATGTGCATCTCGCGAATCAGCTTCTTGTTGATCTTGCCGATGCTGGTCTTGGGGATGTCAGTAACGAAGTGCACCTGCCGGGGGATCGCCCACTTGTTGATCTGGCCCCGGTCGACGAACTGCTTGAGGTGCGCTTCGAGCATCGGCTGGTCAAGGCTGTCACCGGGCGCGCGGACCACCAGGGCAATCGGCCGCTCACCCCACTGTTCATCGGGAATGCCGACCACCGCCACGGCGCTGACCGCCTGGTGCTGGCTGATCAGGTTTTCCAGGGTCAGCGAGCTGATCCATTCACCGCCGGTCTTGATCACGTCCTTGATCCGGTCCTTGATCTCCAGCACACCGTGGCGGTCGATCGAGCCCATGTCACCGGTGTGCAGCCAGCCGTCCTGCCACAGCTCGGCGCCTTTCTGCGGTTCGTGCAGGTAGCCCTGGGTCAACCAGGGCGAGCGCACCACGATTTCCCCCAGCGACTCACCGTCGTGTGGCATGTCGTTGCCTTGCGCATCGACGATACGCAAGTCGACCATCGCCACCGGGGCGCCGGTCCTGATGCGCTGCGCGACCTGCTCGCCCATGGGCAAGGCCAGGTCTTCTTCGCGCAGGTGGGTCAGGGTCAGCAGCGGGCAGGTCTCCGACATGCCGTAGCCACTGTAGATCAGCATGCCCCGCTCGCTGGCCTGACGGGCCAGGCCGTGGGTCAGCGCGCTGCCACCGAGCAGAATCTTCCAGCGGCTGAAATCGGTGTGCCGGCCTTGCTCGCAGTCCAGCATCATCTGCAACAGGGTCGGCACACAGTGCGAGAACGTCACCCCCTCGTCGCGGTACAGCCGGACCAGCGTGTTCGGCTCGTAGCGCCCCGGGTACACCTGCTTGACCCCCAGCACCGTGGCCACGTACGGCACACCCCAGGCGTGCACATGAAACATCGGCGTGATCGGCATGTACACGTCGCTCGAACGCAACAGCGGCTGGCCGTCGTAAGCGGCAAAGGTGCCCAGTTCGTTGAGGGTGTGCAGCACCAACTGACGGTGGGAGAAGTACACCCCCTTGGGGTTGCCCGTGGTGCCGGTGGTGTAGAACAAGGTGGCCACCGAGTGCTCGTCGAAGTCGTCGAACTCGGCCTGGCAACTGGCGCTGGCCAGCAGCGCTTCGTACTCGCCCAGCACTGGCAGCGTGGTGGCCGTGGCCTGTTCGTCGGTCAGTTGCAAGTAACCTCGCACCGTGCCCAGCTGGCCCTGAATCTGCTCCAGCAGCGGCACGAAATCGTCGTGCACCAGCACCAGGTCGTCTTGCGCATGGTTCATGGTGTAGGCGACCTGCTCCGGCGATAGCCGCACGTTCACTGTGTGCAGCACGGCGCCTAGCATCGGCACGGCAAAAAAGCACTCCAGCGAGCGGTGGCTGTCCCAGTCCAGCAGCGCCACCGTGTCACCCGCCTGCACCCCGGCAGCACGCAACACATTGGCCAGGCGCCGAACCCGCTGGTCGAGGTCACGGTAGGTGTAGCGCAGCCTGTCGGCGTAGACGATCTCCTGCTCCGGATGCTGCCGTACCCCCGACATCAGCAGGCGCTTGATCAGCAAGGGGTAGGCATAGGCACCGGCTGCCGGCGGCATTATTTTTGTCTTGGCCATGAAGGTAGATTCCAGTTTCCGTGTTCGTTTCAACTATTAGGGCGCTCAAGCGCTCATCCGTGTGTGTGCCCGGGGTTCGCTCACCTGCTTGCCAGACGGCGCGGCAGGCGCGCAGGGTTGGGGCGCAGCGGCGACGAAGCGTTTGTCCGGCAGCAGGAAGTACGACAGCGCGGGGATCAGCACCAGGGCGCCGAGCATGTTCCACAGGAACATGAAGGTCAGCAGGATGCCCATGTCGGCCTGGAACTTGATCGGCGACCACGCCCAGCCGACCACCCCCGCCGCCAGCGTAATGCCGACCAGCCCCACCACCCGGCCGGTGAAGGCCACGGCGTTCTGGTAGGCCTCGCCCAGCGAACGACCTTCGCGTTGGTAATGCAGCTGCACGCTGAGCAGGTACAAGGCGTAATCCACACCAATGCCGACGCCCAGGGCGATAACCGGCAACGTGGCCACTTTCACGCCAATGCCCATCACCACCATCAAGGCCTCGCACAGCACCGAGGTCAGCACCAGCGGCAACAGCGCCACCAGGGTCGCCCGCCAGCTGCGGAAAGTGATCAGGCAGAACAGCGTCACCGCCAGGTAGACGAACAGCAACATGGTGCGGTTGGCTTCACGGACCACAATGTTGGTTGCCGCCTCTATGCCGGCACTGCCGGCCGCGAGCATGAACTGGCGGTCGGGGCTGCTGTTATCGCGGGCAAAGCGGTCGGCGATGGCCACCACGTCGTCCAGGGTCTGGGCCTTGTGGTCTTTGAGGTAGGCGATCACCGGCATCATCGAGCAGTCGGTGTTGAACAGCTCCGGCGCATTGACCGACGCTTGCTGGGCGGCGTAGTTGAGCATGTCCTGGTTGCGTTGCAGGCTGCTCATCTTCGGGTTGCCCTCGAATGAGCCCGCCGTAATCTGGCGCACGGCATTCACCAGGGACACCGTGGTCTGCACGCCCGGGTACTGCTGCAGCTCCCAGGCCAGGCGGTCGGCAAGCATCAGCGTCTGGTAGCTGAGGCAGCCTTCCGGCGGGGTCTTGATCATCACCGCGAACAGGTCGCTGGACAGCGCGTAATGCTGGGTGATGTAGGCGTTGTCGCGGTTGTAGCGGGAATCGGCGCGCAACTCTGGCGCCCCGCTGTCGAGGTCACCGATCTTCAACTGCAGGCTCACCCAGAACCCGCCCACGCCCATCAGCGTGGCCACCAGCACGGCGCCCGTGGCCCACTTGCGCGTGGTGAAACGGTCGAGCGCATCCCACAGTTTGCCGAAGCCGCGGTGCTCGGCAGCGCGCTGGTCGATGCACAGCGCCCGTGCGGCGGCCTTGCGGCCCACGCCGACGTAGGACAACGCCACCGGTATCAACAGCAACGAGGTGAAGATCAGCACCGCGACACCAATACTGGCGGTGATTGCCAGGTCCTTGATCACCGGGATGTCGATCAACATCAGCACGGCAAAGCCCACGGCGTCGGCCAGCAACGCAGTGACCCCGGCCACGAACAGGCGGCGGAAGGTGTAACGCGCGGCGACCTGCCGGTGCGTGCCACGGCCAATGTCCTGCATGATGCCGTTCATCTTCTGCGCCGCATGGGACACGCCGATGGCGAAAATCAGGAACGGCACCAGGATCGAATAAGGGTCGATGGCATAGCCCAGCCAGCCGACGATACCCAGTTGCCACACCACCGCCGTGAGCGAACAGAACACCACCAGCAAGGTGCTGCGCACACAGCGGGTGTATAGGAAGATGATCACCAGCGACGTGAGCACCGCCAGGGCAAAGAACATCATCACCTGGACCAGCCCGTCGCTCAGGTCGCCCATCAGCTTGGCAAACCCGATGACCCGCACCTTGTACTTGCCATGGCCCTCTTCGCCGGCCTTGCGCGCCGTGCTGTCCCCGGCGTACTCGTACTTGTCGCGCAGCTGCTGCTCGAGCATCTGCGAGAACTGCCGGTAATCAATGCCGCGGCCGGTGGCCAGGTCGTGGTCGAGCAGTGGCACCACCAGCATGCTCGATTTGAAATCGGTCGCCACCAGGCTACCGACGATGCCGGCGCGGTTGATGTTCTGGCGCAGTTGATCGATATCGGCGGGCTTGCCCTGGTAATCGTCGGGCATCACCGGGCCACCCTGGAAGCCTTCTTCGGTGACTTCGGTCCAGCGCACCCCTGGGCTCCACAACGACTTCATCCAGGCGCGGTCCACGCCCTGGGCCAGAAACAGCTCGTCGCTGACCTGCTTGAGCACGTCCAGGTACTCCGGGTCGTAGATATCGCCCTGGGTGTTCTCCACCACCACCCGCACCGCGTTGCCCAGGCCGCGCAGCGACTTGCGGTTGTCGAGGTAGTTCTGGATGTAGGGCTGGCTCTGCGGGATCATTTTTTCGAAGCTGGGCCGCAGCTCAAGCCGGGTCAGCGCCAGGTACCCCAACACCCCCGTGACCAGCACCATAAACAGCATGAACAGCGGGCGGTAGTTGAAGACCATGCGCTCCAGCACGTTGCCGGAACGCGGGTCGAAATCCCTCAGGTCGCGGATGACCGGTAGGGTGTCTTGCTTGATGTTGGCCATCACTGGGTTCTCTTGGAATGCTTGGAGGCTTATCGGGCGGGCAGCACGCGTACACCGCGCTCGCCTACCAGCACGGTGGCATTTGCGCCGGTCTGCAGGGCGCCGGCCACCGGTGCCGGCGGCACCTGCGGTTGCACGGCAAAGCTCAGGCCGCCGTCGCGGCTGCGCAGCACCTGCCCGCCCTGGCTGAACAGCCAGTAGTCACCGTGGCTGTCGAGGCTGGCGGCGGTGATGCTCTGGGTCACCCCGGTGTCCACCTTGGCCCAGCTCTGGCCGCCATCTAGGCTGCGTGCCACATGGCCGCGCAGGCCATAGGCGAGCACCTCGCCAGGCTTGCCGAACACGCCAAACCAGGTACCTGGGTAGGGGCTGGGCAAGGCGACGAAGCGCTGCTGGCCGGCATCCCACTTCAGCAGCAGGCCCTGTTCGCCAACCAGGTACAGCGCATCGCCGACGGCGCGGATCGCATTCAGGTGAAAGCCTTGCGGGTTGTCGGTGCGGTCTTGCATCGGCACCCAGGTGCTGCCGCCGTCGTCGGTGCGCAGGATCAGGTTGAACACCCCCACCGCGTAGCCGTGGCGGGCGTCGGCGAACCACACACCGAGCAACGGCTTGTCGGCGCCCTCCTGCTCTAGGCGCTGGCCCTCGGCGACGAACTGCGCCCATTGCGCGTCCTCGGGATGGGCCTTGGCCAAGGCCTGGTAATGGGCCGCCACCAAAGCGCCAATCTGCCGGCCATCGAGCTGTACCGCCCAGTTGGCGCCGCCGTCACGGCTGTGCAGGATCACCCCATCGTTGCCCACCGCCCAACCTTCCAGCGCAGTGGGGAACACCAAAGCATTAAGGTCGGCACTGACCGGCACGCTGGCCTGGTGCCAATCCTGGCCCTGGTTGTCGGAATACACGATATGGCCACGCGGCCCTACCGCGACCAGCCGCTCACCGGCCAGTGCTACATCGCGCAGCGCACTGTGCACCACCAACGCACTGGCTTTGGCCGGCAAGTCCAATACATCGACATAGGCCGCCTGGGCCCCACCGCAAGCGCCGCCCAAGGTGAGCGCGACGGCCAGCGCCCACGGCGTAAACGTGTTCAAAGTAGCCATGCCACATCCTCTGCAAACCCTGCCGGCGGCCACCTGTGGCCAGCCGGCAGGCTGATCGTCGGGGTCAGCGAATACCGGCGCCGGCCAGGGCTTCCGGCGACCACTGCGCCTTGGACAGAGGGGCGATGTACTCGATACCGCCGTGCGGGCCGATCAGGCCATTGACGTTGTAGCTGCCACCCACCAGGTCGTAGACCACATGCGGGTTGTTGTTGGGGATCTGCACGTCGTAGCTCTGCGTGAAGAAGCTGAACGAGCCGCGATACAGCTGGCCACGGGCGTCGTACTGGTCGGAGGCCAGGGCGAACCAGCTGTCCTCGTCGAGGTAGAAGCGGCGCTTGGCATAGATGTGCCGCGCATTGCCCTTGAGCGTGCCTTCCACTACCCACACGCGGTGCTTCTCCCAACGCACCTGGTCAGGCGCCAGGTGGTTCGGCGTGGTCAGGGTTTTCGGGTCGTGGATGTAGGTCAGCCGGTAGGTGTTGTACGGCACGTACATCTCGCGCTTGCCTACCAGGTGCCAGTCGTAGCGGTCCAACGCGCCGTTGAACACGTACACGTCATCGAACGTACCCGAGCCGGCGGTGCCCGGGTTGGGGGTGTCGTAGGCCAGGTTCGGCGCCAGCTTCACTCGGCGCTGCCCCGGCAGGTACTGCCAGGCGCGACGTTCTTGCACCAGCGGGTTGGCGGCATCCTTGAGCATCATCGACTCACCGGCACGGCGCGCCGGGCCTTCGAAGTACAGCTTGGTCTGGAAGTAAATGTCCTTGGCTTCGATGACCTTGTTCAGGTCTTCGTAGATCGGGTAGGCGTTGTAGGCCAGGCCCGTGGTCGCCAGGGCCGCGACACCGGCAGCGTCGACGTTCCAGGAGTCGTACTTGGCCTTCTGCGCCACGCCTTGGTAGCGCAGCAGGTGGTTCCACATGGCCTCGGCACCCGATTGCGGCACCGGGAACGGCACGCCGGGCAGGACATTTTCGATGGCCAAGCCGTCCTGCAGGGACTTGGCATTAGCAGCGTTCTTCAGGGTGTTGTCGAGCAGTGCCTTGGGCAACGCGGCAGTGCGGTGGCTGGGGTAGACGTCGATGTGGAAGGTGGGGAACCGCTTGGCCAGCTCCACGGTAGTGGCGGTCAGCGCGTCCTTGTACTGGTCGACGTTTTTGCCGTCGATTACCAGCAGCGGCTTTTCAGTGGCAAAAGGGTCGGGGCGCAGGGTATCGCCTTGCTTGAAGCCCGCGGGCGGGGTGTTCAGGCCGCCCTGGTAGGCCGGGATCGAACCGTCGGCGTTGCCCGCCTTGTCAGCACCCACCGCGGTCAGGTCCTTGCCCAGCCGGGCGACATCCTGGGCCGGGGCGGCCGCTTGGGCGCCCCCGGCGATAACGACCGCAAGCGAGGCCGACAGCAGGCTATTGAGATACTTCATCAGGTTTCTCCGCTTGTTGTTGTAATGGAGTTTCAGAAGGTGGTCTTGAACGAGGCAGTGACCATGCCGCGGTCCTTGAGCAGCGGCGCCAGGCCGGCCTGCGACGTGATCTGCCCGGGGATGCACTGGTAGCGCCCGTTGGTGCCTGGGGTGTTGTTGTCGGTACCGCTCGAGCAGGTATCGAACTTGCCGAAGGAGTCGACGTACTTCAGGTCGAACTTGTATTTTTGGTAGACATCGGCGGCGATCCCCACCGAGTAGCTGCCAGAGTCCTCGTTACCGCCCAGCTGGATGGCCGAGTTGCCCTTGAGGCCGACGTTGTAGGACAGCGGCATCGACACATCGACCCCCGGCAGCGCCTGGAACCAGGTCGGGGTGAAGTTGACCGCCAGGGTGTAGGCGTTGGTGGTGACCTTGTCGACGCCGTGGTAGGTGGAGTCGCCCTTGAAGGTCTGCTCACCCTTGTCGACGCTGACCAAGTGGGTCATCGCGCCCTCCACGGCCAACGACGATGCATTCCACAGCGGCGTGGCGCCAAACGACACCAGGCCATTGAGCACCACATGGAAGGTTTTACCGCGGGCCAGCCCGGTTTCACCGTGGCCTGGCACCTCGCCGATCAGGTTGGTGCCGCCGGCGGTGCCGGCCAAGGCCTCGTACAGCGGCCCGTTGATGGTGCTGAAGTTGCTGATCAGCGGCATGTTCTCGCGGTAGTTGACGTCCAACCCCACGCTGACCGGGCCGACGCTCTTCGCCAGGCTGATGCCGTAGATGTCGATATCGTCGGCGTAAGCGGCCATGTAGCTGCTGCCGGCCAGGCTGCCGGTGTGCAGGTTGGGGGCGTTGATCAGCACGGCCGGGGTCGGGTCGGAGGTGTTGCGGTAGTAGAAGCCCAAGGTGCCGTCGAGCCATTCCGGGCTCCACTTGGCCATCAAGCCGAAGTCACCCGTGTTGTGAGGGCGAATGTCATGCCCGCGCGGCGCGCCGTAGAAGGCACCGGCACCGCCGACGGCATTGGGCACCGGCAGCCAGAAGATCTCACCGCCGTCGCCCAGCATGTCATAGGCACCCATGTAGGTACCGCCTTCGGGCAGGCGCGAGTTCTCGAACTCGAGGAAGTACTGCGCCGCCAGGGTCAGTTCAGGGTTGACCGTGTAGCTCAGCGACAACTGCTTGCGCGGCAGGAACAGTTCTTTGGTTTCGGTACCCGGCACGTTGTACAGCTTGGCCAGGTCCAGGGCCGACTGGCCATAGTTGATGCCGTTGGCGGCGTTGAACAGGGTCTCGCCCCAGTACACCGAGTGCCAGCCCAGCTTGCCGCTCAGCATCGACTCGTCGCCGATTTCGGTGTTGTAGAACACGAAGGCATCCAGAAACTCGCCCGACGGCCCGTTGTAGTAACGGTCGCTGTAACGGCTCAGGCCATGGTGGCGTGCCGGGCCACCGGCCAGCACGGTACCCGCCGGCAAGCCACCGGCCGGGCGTGCCAGCACCAGGTTGCCAGCGTTACCCGCTTGGCCGGGGAACGGGTTGGAATTGGACCCCACGTCGTCATAGGCATGGTCGTACCAGCTGGCCGCACTGACGCGCATGCCCATGGTGTTCTGATAGACCACATCCAGCTCGGTGAGCAGGTCGAGGCGCTGGGTGACCGCGCTGCCGACACTGAAGTTCTTGTCACCGTCATTGAGGTTGGCGGTGCGGGCGATCTTGGCGTTTTCGCCTTCGACCCGCTGGCCGTAGCTGAGCTTGGCGGTGTTGTCGAAGCGCACGCTCCAGTCGGGGTTGGCGATGTCCAGCTGGAATGCCTGGGCAGCCGGCGCACCGGCGACCAGCAGCAACGTAGCCATCACGTTACGGCGGGGAAGGCAGAAGAGAACGTTTTTATTGTTGTTCATGCGATGTCTCTGCGTGGGGGTTAGGCGCGGCTCAGCGATCGAGTTGCTGTATCAGGGCCTCGGCTTGGGGCCACGGGCCGTAGCCCGAGGCAGGGTTGAGGTGGCCAACGGCACCGAGCTCGACCAGCGCGCTGCCCCACTGCGTGGCCAGGCCGGCGACTGCGCTCAGGCTGGCCAGGTGGTCGTTGCTGCTGGCGGCTACCAGGCTGGGGAACGGCAGCGGGCCGCCTGGCAATGGCGCCCAACCCTGGGCGCGCAGGGAATCCGGGGTGGGATAGCCTTGCGGCCAATCGCTGTGCAGGTCTGGCGGTGCGGCCAGCAAGGCGCCCTTGATCGGCCGCTGATAGCGCGCCGCCCAATGCGCCACCATCAGCACGCCGGCGCTGTGCGCGACCAGGATCACCGGGCCCTCGATTTGCGCCAGCTCACGCTCGATCGCTTCGACCCGTGCCGTGCAGTTGAGCTTGTCGGTTTCCAGTGGCGGCACCGCACGCACCTTGGCCAGGCGCGCCTGCAACAGGGTCTGCCAGTGTTCAGGTACATGGTCGCGCAGACCGGGAACGATCAGCACGGTGGCGGCGGTTTGCAGTTTTTCCATGTCAGGGCCCTTGCTCTGTTCACTCGGTCGATTGCCGACTGCTTGAGGGCCAGAGTAATGAGTCGGTCCGGCACACGCTTTACATTGCGCGTCACGGATTTTTCAGTTGATGACACGGCCGACGCGGCCGCCCGCAGCCCCCTCGCCACGGGCGACCAACGGCAGGAAAATGGCTTTGCATCTGATGACACAGGCGCTATAAGTGACTACCCGCCAGCGCAGCGGGATGCCCATCAAGAACACGTGGAAAACAACAATATGACCGTGCTCGCCCGAGCGGCTTCGCTCACCAATTACCTGGAAGTTTCCCGCCACCTGGGCCTTAACGGCCATGGCCTGCTGGCCCAGGCTGGCCTCAGTGCGTCCTTGCTCGAAGCGCCTGACCAGCGCATCCCGGTGGCTGCCGCCATCAGCGTACTTGAAGAATCGGCGCGGCTGAGCGGCTGCGAAGCCTTCGGCCTGCGCATGGCCGAACTGCGCCAGTTGTCGGATTTTGGTGAGGTCAGCCTGCTGATCAGCCACCAGCATTCGCTGCGCGATGCGCTGCAGGTGATCGTGCAGTACCGCCATGTGCTCAACAACGCGCTGGCGATCCACATCGAAGAAACCGGCAAGACGGTGATCATCCGCCAGGAGGTCATCACCGAGCAGCCGATACACAGCCGCCAGGCCATCGAGCTGGCCATCGGTGTGATGCACCGCTTCTGCTCAGCGCTGCTGGGCGCCCACTGGCACCCGATCAGCGTCAACTTCACCCATGCCGCCCCTGCCGACGTGGCCATTCACCGGCGTATTTTTGGCTGCAAGCTGGAGTTCAACAGCGACTTCAACGGCATCGTCTGCTCGGCCTCCGACCTGGACACGGCCAACCCGCAGGCCAACGAAGCCATGGCGCGGCTCGCCCAGCGCTACGTCTGTACGCTGCAGGATGACGGCAACCCCTCCCTGGTGCACGAGGTGCGCAAGTCGATCTTTTTGCTGATGCCCATGGGCCGCGCCACCATCGAACACATCGCCCAGACCCAAGGCATGAACGTGCGCACCTTGCAGCGCCGGCTGGAAGAAGAAGGCGCCACCTTCAGCGAGCTGGTCAACGGCGTGCGCCGCGACCTGGTGCTGCGCTACCTGGAAAGCCCCGGCTATTCGTTGGGGCGTATCGCCGACATGCTCGGCTATTCCATGCACAGTTCGTTCACCCGCTGGTTCATCAGCCAGTTCGGCCAGCCACCGGCCACCTGGCGTGCTCAGCATGACCTGCCCACGCCACTCAAACGCGCCCGCAGCGCGGCCCAGGGGCCAGTCACCACGCGCTGAGCGCGTGGTGTTACAAGCCGAAGCGCAACAGCACCAGCACCAGCGCCACCAAGAACACCGTCTCGCCGACCATCAGCAAAATCGGCTTGATGCCCACGGCGGCCAGCTCCTTGAGCTGGGTCTTCATGCCCAGGGCACTGATCGACACCACCAGGCACCAGCGCGACAGCTCGTTGATCCCACCCTGCACGGCCAACGGCACCCACCCGGTGCTGTTGATGCAGGCCAGCGCCAGAAACCCCACCGCGAACCAGGGCAACAATGGCGGGCGCTTGCCTGCGGTGTCGGTACCCTGGCGGCGCGAGATCATGGCCGCGACAACAATCACCGGCACCAGCATGGCGACGCGCATCAGCTTGACCACCGTGGCGGTGTCGCCGGTTTCGGGCGACATGCTGTAGCCCGCCCCCACTACCTGGGCGACGTCATGGATCGTCGCGCCAAGAAAGACCCCGGCAGCCTGTGGCGACAGGCCGAGCGCGTTGGCGATCATTGGGTAGAGGATCATCGCCAGGGTCGACAACGCCGACACACCGATCACAGTGAACAGCGTCGCCCGCTCTTTTTGCGGGTGGCTGGGCAGCGCAGCGGCCAGCGCCAACGCCGCCGAGGCGCCGCAGATCGCCGTGGCGCCACCGGTGAGCATGCCGAACAGGCGCTGGAACCCCAGGGCCTTGGCCGCCACCATCGACACGCCGATGGTCACCACCACCAGGATCACCACCAGTGCGACGGCCTTCCAGCCCAGGCCTGCCATCTGCTCCAGGGTGATGCGCATGCCCAGCAATGCCACGCCCAGGCGCAACACCGTGCGTGCGGTGAATTCGATGCCGGCTTTGCATTTGCCATCGCTGGCCAAAAAATTCAGTGCCAGGCCTAGTAGCAGGGCGAACAGCATGACCGGCGCGCCATAATGCTCCGCCAGAAAGCTTGCCGCCCCAGCGGCAATCAGGCTGACGCTAAGCCCCGGCGCCAACTCCCGCGCGCGGTGGTTGACCTGGGCAAGCGCAAGGGTGCTCATGACACCACCTCCTGGCCGGTGATGACGATAAAGACCTGGTTGCCCTCCACCTCCACCGGGTAGCTGGCCACTTTGAGTGCCTTGGAATTGAGCAGGTAGCCGCTGGCAAGGTCAAAGCGCAGGCCATGGGCGCGGCACTGGATCACGGCGCCGTCCAGTTGCCCGGCGCACAACGATGAACCCTGGTGCGGGCAGCTGTCGTCGATGGCCAGCAAACGCCCGTCGACATTGAACAGCGCCAGGCTTTTGCCCCCGTGTTCGAACAGCACACGCTCGCCGACGCCGGGCACGCGCTGGGCCGGTACCTCGATACGCCCGTTCACACCTGCACCCCCGCCGAACGCGACAGCGCCAGGTGCATGGCGTCGAGCAGTTGTTCTGCCGGCTGGGCACCGAACACGCGCAGGTGGTCGTCGAAGACGAAACACGGCACGCCCCTGCTGGCGATGTCGGCGCTGGCACTGATGAATGGCCGGCCATCAGCGCTCAGGCTCCCGGCCAGCGCGGCAGGCGTAAAGCCGCACTGTTCGGCGATGCGCAACAGGGTGTCGCGATCGCCCAAGTCTTCGCCCTCGCGGAAATACGCGGCAAACAGCCGCTCCAGTAGCGCCCCGACCTGTTGCTCGCTGCCCAGCTCGACCGCATGCAGCAGCAGGCGATGGGCGTCGGCAGTATTGGGCATGCGCGCGATCCGGCTGAAGTCGATCAGCTCGCCCACGGCACGCGCAGCCTCCTGCACTTGCCCTTGGCGTTGCCGCACCGCCTCGTCGCTGCCCAGGCGGCGGCGGTAGAAGTCGGCGAACGGCTGGCCGGTTGCCGGCAGGTCGGGCAACAGCTGCACGCCGTGCCAGGCCAGGGTGACCTCGACCTCGGGCCGGGCTTCGCGCAAGTGCGCCAGCGCGGTTTGCAGTTGCCGCTTGCCGATCAGGCACCACGGGCAGATGAAATCGAAATACACGTCAATCGACAGCGAATGCTTCACGTACGGGCCTCCAGTACAGGCTCGACAGGCGCTTGCGGGCTATTGCCACAGGCCAGGCGCGCCATGTCAGGGTGGTAGTGGCGCTTGGCGTAGAAGAACACCGCCGCGGCGGCGATGCTGATCAACGGCACCAGTTGAAAGGCGGCTTGCAGGCCGATCAGGTCGGACACCTTGCCGGTGATCAACGGGCCTGTGGCCAGGCCGAGCAGGTTGTTGCTCAGGGTCAGGGTGGCGAATGCCGTGCCATGCACCGTGTAGTGGGTCAGGTTGGCGACCATGGCACTGGACGGGCCATTGGTGCCTGCGGCAATCATCATGCCCAGGCAGATCAGGACCAGTTGCGGCAGGCCCGCCGGCATGGCGAAGGCCACTGACAGCAGCACACAGCTGCCCAGGCAGTAGGCGATGGCCAGGCTGATCTTGCGATCAGGGCGATCGCGCCCCATGCGGTCGCACAACATGCCGCACAGCACGATGCCGACGCCGCTGCACAGCACGATGATTGCTGCCACGGCGCCGGCCCGGTCGGTGCTCATGGCGTAGTAGCGGTTCAGGTAGCTGGGGATCCAGACGATCACCGTGCCGCCGACGAACAGCTGCAAGCCGCTGCCGACATAGGCACTGATCACCGAGCGGCTTGAATAGAGGGTGCGCAGTGGGCGCAATGCCTTCAAGGCGGCCTTGTCGCTGGCGCTCGCCCGATTTTTTGGGGCAATGCGCGCCTCGCGCACGATCAGCGGGTAGAGCAGCGCCAGGGCCAGGCCGAAAAACGCCATGCCGGCGAACGCCCAGCGCCAACCCAGGTGCTGGGCCATCACCCCGCCCAGGGCCATGCCCAGCACCGAGCCGAACATGCCACCAGCCATGAACGACCCGGCCAAGGTGGCACGCATCTCACGCGGGAACACCGCCACCACCACGGCAATACCGACGCTGCCATAGGCAGCTTCGCCGACACCGACCAGAAAGCGCGCGATGAACATCTGCTGGTAGTTTTCGGCAACTGCGCAGCCCAGCGTGGCCAGGCTCCACATCACCGCCATGAAGGTCAGGCTCTTGATGCGGCCGATGCGGTCGGCGAGCAATGACAGCGGAAAGGTCAGCAGCCCGACCATCAGGGCGACGATGCCGCTGAGCAGGCCGAGCTGGCTGTCGCTGAGCTGCCATTCCTGCTTCAACAGTGGGAACACGGCGTTGAGCACCTGCCGCGACATGTAGTCGGAGATCAACAGGCCGAAGGTCAGGGCAAAGACGATCCAGGCATAGCGCCGGGGGATGCCCAGTGATGTATCCGTGCCTGGGTCCGTCGCACCGGTGTGATAGGTGGCCATGCTGCCTCCTCGGGTATCTGGCTTGGGTTGTTTTTGTTGTTATGAACAAATGCCAAAATCTGTGCTGCGGGTGCTGGCCTCATCGCCTCGCGTCAGACGCGCGCCCCTTGTAGGAGCAGCCTTGCGCTGCGAAGAGGCCGGTGAAAGAACCGCAAATCTTCGCAGTAATCACGGGCCTCTTCGCAGCACAAGGCTGCTCCTACAGGCTGCGAAGAGGTAAAACCGCGAATCTTCGCAGTAATCACGGGCCTCTTCGCAGCACAAGGCTGCTCCTACAGGCTGCGAAGAGGCAGAACCGCAGATCTTCGCAGCAATCACGGGCCTCTTCGCAGCACAAGGCTGCTCCTACAAGGGAATGAGGCCGGTGCCTTAGGCGCGCTGTGGCACGCCCTTCTGGCCCGGCCGGCGGTTCGGCGCCATGCCGTTGGCCAGCAAGGTTTCCTCGACGGATGCGTACTGCTCGCCGATCCGGTAGATCGCCCGGGCTTCCTTGCCATTGGCCACTTCACGCCCCAGCTCATGCGCCACGCGCACGGTCTGCTGGATCTGCTGCACCGAGGTGAACGGCTTGCCGTGCTGGTCGATGATGGTGTCTTCGATACCACAGCGCGGGTGCAAGCCCATGGCCAGGGCCATGGTGTTGAACGGCAGCACGTTCTTGAGCAGCGACTCTGCGGTCAGGGTGCAGCCATCCGGCGCACGGTGCACAAAATTGAAGAAGTTGAACGGGTTCGGGCCATCGAAACCGCCACCAATGCCGATCCAGGTCAGGTTCAGCGGGCCTTTGTAAACGCCCTTGCGCACCAGGCGCTCGAGGGTTTCCAGGGCATGCATGCCGGTCAGCTGGAAATGCGGCTGGATATTGCTGGCCTGCAGCCGACGCAGGTGCTCCTCGACCCAGGCCGGCCCGGCGGGCACGGTCATTTCACTATAGGCGGCCTGGATCCCAGGGTTGGCCAGCGATGTACCTTCCAGGTATTCGGGGTACAGCAGCTCCATGATGTTCATCTGGGTGGTGTTGATCGCCACCGTCACCTGGTCAGGCTTTGGGGTCAGCTCGGCCAGCATGTGGCGGGTGTCGTCGCTCAGCCACTTGGCCGCTTCACCCTCGCCTTCGGGTGCGAACGAAATCGAGCCGCCGACCTGGATGATCATGTCCGGCACCGCTTCACGCACCCCGGCGATCAGCTCGTTGAACTTGGACAGGCGCTTGGAGCCGGTGCCATCGAGTTCACGCACGTGCAGGTGCAGTACAGTGGCGCCGGCTTCGTAGCAATCGACTGCCTTTTGCACCTGCTCGTCCATGGTCACCGGAATGTCCTGGGGGAAATCGTCGGGCATCCACTCGGGGCCATAGGGGGCCACGGTGATGACTACCTTTTCCATGTTTTCCGGGTGCAGCGAGTCGTCGAAGAATTGCATGTCTGATCCTCAGTCTTGTTCTTGTCTGTTCAGAAAGTGCTGTCGCCCATGATCCCGGCCCGCTCCATCTTGCGGTGGCAGGCCGGGTAGTCCATGACGGCGTAGTGCTGGGTGCTGCGGTTGTCCCAGATGGCGATGCTGTTGGGTGACCAGCGCCAGCGCACCTGGTACTCGGGGATGTACACCTGGCTCACCAGGTAGCGCAGCAGGTCGGCGGCGCCGGGGTTGGCGTCCTGGCCGAAGCGCACGCGCTCGGGGGTGTGGTAGTTGGTGAAGTGGGTGGCGAAGGCATTGACGAACAGCACCTTCTCGCCGGTTTCCGGGTGGGTGCGCACCACCGGGTGCTCGGCATCGGGGTAGCGGGCCTTGAGCGCCAGGCGCTTGTCGGTCGGCATGGCGGCGCCGAAGCTGGCCTCGATGCTGTGGCGGGCGCGCAAGCCCTCGATGCGGGCCTTGATCTCGGCCGGCAGGTTGGCGTAGGCCAGCACCATGTTCGCCCACATGGTGTCGCCGCCCACCGGCGGGCACTCCACGCAGCGCAGCACGCAGCCCATTGGCGGGGCTTCGCGCCAGGTGGCGTCGGTGTGCCAGGCGTTTTCGTAGCGGTCGGCCGGCTGGTCGGGGCGTTTGTAGATTTGCACCAGGCCCGGGTGCTCCGGGTCGCTGCCAGCGACGGGGTGATCCTCCAGTTCACCGAAGCGACGGGCGAACGCCACGTGCTCGGCGCGGCTGATGGCCTGGTCGCGCAAGAACAGCACCCGGTGCTTGAGCAGCTGGGCGCGAATCTCGGCGAACAGGCCGTCATCGTGAATGGCATCGGCCAGCCTGACGCCGACCAGTTCGGCACCGATGGCGCAGGTCAGTTGTTCGACTTGCATGGCAGTGCCCTCAGATGACGAAGATCGACGAGCCGGTGGTCTTGCGCGACTCCAGGTCACGGTGCGCCTGCACCGCATCCTGCAAGGCGTAGTGCTGGTTGATCTCGATGCGGATGCGGCCGCTGCTGACATGGTCGAACAGCTCGCTGGCCAGGCGGGTCTTCTCTGCCGGGTCGGCGATGTAGTCGGCCAAGGCCGGCCGGGTCATGAACAACGAGCCTTTGATCGCCAGCAACTGCGGGTCGAACGGTTCGATCTTGCCGGACGCGGTGCCCACGCACACCATCAGGCCACGGCGCTTGAGCGAGTCCAGCGAGCCCATGAAGGTGTTGCGCCCGACACTGTCGAACACCACGTTGACGCCTACGCCATCGGTCAGCTCGCGCACGCGCTGGGCGACGTCTTCGTGGCTGTAGTTGATGGTGTGGTCGCAGCCATGGGCGCGGGCCACAGCCGCCTTGGCGTCGGTGGAGACGGTGCCGATCACGGTCAGGCCGAGCAGCTTGGCCCACTGCGAAACGATCAGGCCGACGCCACCGGCCGCCGCGTGCAGCAGGATGCTGTCACCGGGCTTGAAGTCGTACAGGCGGCGCATCAGGTACGAGGCCGTCAGGCCGCGCATGGTCATGGCGGCCGCCGTCTCGAAGGAAATGGTTTCCGGCAGTTTGATCAACGGCGCGGCGGGGATCAGGCGCTCGGTGCTGTAGGCGCCGAGGGTGTTGAGGAAGCCGGTGTAGGTCACCCGGTCGCCGACCACCACATGGCTGACGCCCTCACCTACTGCCTGCACCACACCCGACGCTTCCACGCCCATGCCGTTGGCCAGCGGGATCGGGTAGGTGCCATTGCGAAAATAAGTGTCGGCGTAGTTCAGGCCAACCGCCACGTGGCGCAAGCGCACCTGCCCAGGGCCGGGCTCGCCGACGTCGACGTCTTCGTAACGCAGGACCTCAGGCCCTCCGGTTTCGTAGAAACGTACCGCTTTGGCCATGCCAATCTCCCTTCTTGTCATTGTTGTTGAGCACACAAAGTGCGTCTTGAGGGGCAATTTAGGCCGTTGCGCCAAGCGCCGCTTATCATCGGACGACAACCGTTTTACAGTTGATGACAGCGCGCCTGGCGCAGGGGCTCAGAACGCCGAAAGGCCGCCGTCGACGGCGATGGCTACCTGGTCCTGATAGCTGTCGTGCTTCATTTGGCGGCCCCCGTGGCCGCGCGGGCGAGGATCTTTTTCGCCAGGCTCATCCGGTGCACTTCGTTGGGGCCGTCATAGATACGGAAGCTGCGGGCATCGCGGAAGATCCGCTCGACGATCGACTCGCCGGTAACGCCCTGCCCGCCCAGCACCTGCACACTGCGGTCGATCACCCGCCAGATCGCCTCCGAGCTGAGCACCTTGGCCATGCTCGACTCGACGTTACCCCGCTCGCCCTGGTCCAACACCCAGGCGCAATGCCAGATCGCCAGGCGCGTGGCATGCAGGTCCATCTCGTTGTCGGCGAGCATGAAGCCCACCCCTTGGTGCTCGCCCAGCGGCTTGCCGAACGAGACCCGGCGGTTGGCGTAGGCACAGGCCTCGTCATGGGCGCGGCGGGCCTGGCCCAGCCAGCGCATACAGTGGGTCAGGCGCGCTGGCGCCAGGCGCACCTGGGCGTAACGGAAGCCTTTGCCCACTTCGCCGAGCACATCGCTGGCCGGCACCCGCAGGTTTTCGAAACGCAACACCGCATGGCCGCCGGCGAAGCAGCTGTCCAGCGAGTCCATCATGCGCTCCAAGATGAAGCCCGGGCGGTCGGTGTCGGTCAGGAACATCGTCGCGCTGCCGTCTTCCATGCGCGCCATGATGATCGCCAGCTGCGCGCCTTCAGCCCCGGTGATGAACCATTTCTGGCCATTGATGATGTAGTCGTCACCGTCACGCACGGCCAAGGTGGTCAGCATCGAGGGGTCGGAGCCGGCGCCCGGGCTGGGCTCGGTCATGGCGAAGCATGAGCGGATATGGCCTTGCACCAGTGGCCGCAGCCAGCGGTCTTTTTGCGCCGGCGTGGCCACCTGCTCCAACAGGTGGATATTGCCCTCGTCCGGGGCGTGGATGTTCAGGGCCACCGGGCCGAGTGGCGAATAGCCCGCTTCTTCGAAAATGATCGCCTTCTCGACATGGCTCAAGCCCAGGCCGCCCATTTCACGCGCGGCATGCGGGGTCAGCAGGCCGTGCTCGCGGGCCCGATCGAGCAGCGCCTGGCGCAGTTCGGGCGATGGGCCGTGGGCGGTCTGGCGGCGGTCGTGCTCCAGGGGGATGACGCTTTCGGAAATGAACTGCCGGGTCTTGGTTTGCAGGGCGAGCAGCTCGGCTGAAAGGGCGAAATGCATGGTGGGGTTCCTTGTAGAGGGAAAGGCTCAGGCGTGCAGGCGGCGCGGGTCGATGGCGGCATGCAGGTGCTCCATCACGGTTTTGTCGATCGAGGCCTTGCCGGGGTCGTACGGGGTGTAGTTGAGGGTGCGGATGAACGCGTGTTGTGCTTGCGTGCCGGCCATGTCGATATCGACGATGTTCAGGCAAGCAGGGTCTTGTTCGAAGGCAGCCAGCCCACCCAGCCCGGCGCCGCTGGCCCAGGCCAGGAGGATGCGGTTGACGGCGTCGTGGCTGACCAGTAGCAACGATGTCCAGCCGGGCTCGGCCAGCAATTGCTGGAAGCTGTCCAGCACCCGTTGCTGGAACGCCACCCAAGGTTCGCCGCGCAAAAAGGCGGCGCCGGGGCGGTCGGCCAGGTGATAGGCCTGGGCCACTTCGCGGTGCAGGCAGCCTGGGGGTATTTCCCGCAGGCGGCCGGCCCGCACCTCGCGCAAGGCGGCGCGCTGCTCCACCGCCAAGGTGCGCGGGCCCAGCAGTTGGTCGAGGGTCTGGCGGGTGCGCGGGTAGTCCGAACACACCGCCCGGTCGAACCGGGTGTGCGCCAGCACCTGGCCCAACGCCTGGGCCTGGGCTACGCCTTGCGCCGACAGCGGCACATGGCGCGGGTCGAGGGGCCGGCCATCGGCGTCGAAGTAATCGACATGGCCATGCCGAACCAAGTAGCAGCGGCGACGCTGGGCGGGCTGGTCAGTCATGGGCCAGCACCTTCGGGTTGCTGATGCTCAACTGCGCCCGGTTGATCGCCCGCAGCGCCGCCAGTAAACGTGTTGGGTCCTGATCGTAGGCACCTTGGCGAATGCGCCGCGCCAGCAACGCACGGGCCTGTTCAAGCCCCGTCGCTGCCTGGCCGTGCTGCGCCAGCAAGGCCTCCAGGGCCTGGCGCTCGACCTCGGCACAGTGCGCCGCCTGCGCCAGTTCGCGGCTGGCGATCAACATGGCGCTGGCGACCATCCGGCCTTGATAGTACAACCCTTTCGGCAACGCCGGCAGTAGATGGGTGAGCAGGGTGTCGCGCGCCGTCACAAGCAGGTCGCGGGCATCGGGCTGGTTCATGCGTGGCCTCCACGGGTGAGCAAGAGGATTTCCTGTTCGAGTTCGCTGACCATCCGCCCGGTCAGCGCCAGCTCCAGCGAGCGTTGCTGGCCAGACACATGGCGTTCGGCCTGCTGCAGGGCGATTACCGCCCAGCGCAGGTGGGCCATGACCTGCCAGAAGCGCAGCGCCTGGCTGTCCAGTTCCAGCGCCGACACGCTGCGGTATCCGGCGAGCAAGTCCTGCAGATGGCCGATGCCGCCCGCCTCCAGGTCCGGCCGGCCGAAGCGCCAGCAGCGCGCGGTGAACCAGCCCAGGTCTTCACGCGGGTCACCCCAGCCAGCGAACTCCCAATCCAGTACGCCGGTCAGTGCACCGGCCTCGACCATGTAGTTGCCGGTGCGGTAGTCGCGGTGCAGCAGGCACGTGGGCAAGGGCGCAGGCTTGTTCAGCTCACACCAGCGCAAGCCCCACTCCAGCACCGGGTGGCTGCCTGGCAAGGCATCCAGAAACTGGCGGTACTGGTCGACGCTGGCTTGCACCGTGTCGGGTGCAGCGGCGGGCAGAAACGCCAGCGCCTGCTGCGGCGGGCGTACCTGATGCAGGCGCGCCAGGTTGGCGCCCAACTGCCGGCACAGTGCCGGGTTGCCCTGGGGCGCGTCTTGTGCGGACGTCAGGCGGTGGCCACTGGCAGTGCCGGCCAGCGCCTGCATGATGAAAAAGTCGCGGCCGATGACCTGCGGGTCCTGGCACAGCCAAAGGGGCTTGGGTACGTTGACACCGGCTTGGTGGGCCACGTCGAGCACCGCGAACTCCTGCTCGCGGGTCATGCTGGCGGCTACTGCGGAAGCGGCGTCGGTGCGCAGTACCCAACGCTGTGGTTGGCCTGCGACTTCGGCCTCGAGCAGCCAGTTTTCCTGGATGGCACCGCCTGACAATCGCTCGCTGCGGGTGAGGGTCACGGGGTGGCTGTCGAGTTGGTTTTGTAGGTAGGTAGAGAGCTGTGAATGGGCGTCTGGGATGTCGATGCGAGCGCTGGGGGGGAGCGCGGGATGGGTGATGGGCATGGTGGGTCCAATTGGCTGGTCGTTCGTGGACTAGCCGATTGCAAGATGATTGCCAGGTCGTTTATTGGTTTTATTATTTGTTATTAATCAATGATTTATAGCGATTTTTGGGTTTGATTCGATGGCGGATTTGAACGGGGCGGTTTCAGATTTGAACGGGTTGTGCAGGGCTGATGTGTTCGCCAAAACATTTGCAGCGCCTGGCAGATCGAGCGCCGCCCGCGCGGCGCTTCGCAGCACAAGGCTGCTCCCACATCTGTTTCGGGCCAGTGAGGCCTGTGAGATTTGCGCGCGACCGCCTTAGGAATAATTGGCCCGAGAAAAATGTAGGAGCAGCCTTGTGCTGCGAAGCGCCGCGCGGGCGGCGCTCGATCTGCCAGGCACCAAAAATGTTGTGACAAACACCCCCCAACCCCTACGATACCTGGCTGACCCGACGGAGCACTGCTCGCCATGCACCTTCCCGCGCTCAAACCCAACCAGCTGCGCCCACCCGCCGAACCACCCAGGGCCTTACAGCGCACCCGGTTGCTCGACCACCTGGCCAGCGCGCTGGACGACGGCGCTGTCATCCTCCTGCAAGCGCCCTTGGGCTACGGCAAAAGCACCCTGCTCGCCCAGTTCGCCCGCCGCCTCACCAGCCCCTTTGCATGGCTGCGCCTGACCCGCGCCGAAAACCAGCCCCTGGCCCTGCTGCTGCACCTGCACGCCGCCCTTCAATTGCCGGCGTCACACCGCGAATCCCCCCAGGCCGAACCGCTGTGGAGCCACATCCTCGCCGACCTCGAAGCCCGCCAGGCCCCGGTAACGTTACTGCTCGACGACCTGCACCTGCTCAACGCCGCCCAGGCCTGGCAGTACCTCGACACCCTGCTGCACGACCCGCCGCCAGCACTGCGCCTGCTCGCCGCCAGCGAAGGCCTGCCGGCGTTACCCCTGGCCCACCTGCGCCGCGACGGCCGGCTGGCCGTGCTAAGCGCGCGTGAACTGGCCCTGGACAGCGAAGAGACCCGCCAGCTGGCACTGGCCCGTGACGTCCGCCTGGGCAGCGACGCGCTGTACCAACTGCGTGCCGGCAGCGAGGGCTGGCCCAGCGGCGTGCTGTTCTGGTTCGAGGCCTACCGCGAAGCGCTGCAGAGCACTGGCCAGCCGCCCGGCGACCTGCGCCCGATCACGCGTCAGGCCTACGCCCATGCCCGGCAGTTTCTGGAAGAAGAACGCCTGCAGCGCTTGCCCACCGCCTTGCGCGCCTTTCTTGAACACACTGCCGTGGCCCAGGTGTTCGATGCGGGGCTGGCCGGTGAACTGGCCGCCAATACCGATGTGACGGCGGCGCTGCGCCAATTGCAGCGGCTGGACCTGATCATCGAAATGCCCCAGGCCAGCCACGCCGAATACCGCTACCACCCTGCCCTGCGCAACAGCCTTTACCAACGCCTCGAACAACGCGACCCGCAGCGCCTGCGGCAACTGCACCGCCAAGCCGCGAACTGGCTGCTGGCGCAGCGCCGCTTCACCGAGGCGATCTACCAGTACGGCCGGGCCAGGGACCTGGACGCCGTGCTCGGCATCGTCGACCGGCATGGCTTCGAGCTGTTGCGCGAAGGCAAGGTCAACACCCTGGTCGATGTGCTCGACGAGGTGGCCGGCCATGCCGGCAACGACAGCTTCACCCTGGCCGTGACCGAAGCCTCCACGGTGATGGTCACCAACGACATCGCCCAGGCCTGCCAGTGCCTGCACCAGCTCTATGCCCTGCAGCGCCGCCACGCTGTGCCGCGCCACCCCGAGCGGGTGCAGCAGACGGTGATGTTCCTGCGTAGCCGCCTGGCCTACCTGGGCGGCAACTTGGCGCACGGCTTGGCCTTGGCTGCGCGTGCATTGCAGCAATTTGGGCAGCATAACGCCGCGCGCTCGGTACTGTATTTCGACCGGGCCAACTGCCTGGCGGCCTTGGGTGAACTGCAACCGGCCCACGCCGAAGCCAGCCGCGCCCTAGTCGAACTGCAAGGCTTCGGGCTGAGCGGCTACACCAACTTGCTGCAACTGCTGCTGGGCCAGATCGAGCTGGCCCAAGGCGCCAGCGAAGCGGCCTGGGAACGCCTGCAAGGCATGGCCGAGCAGCCTGCTGCCGGCAGTTCGGGGCGCTTTTACGAGCTGTTCCGCCACTTGGGCAAAGGTCTGGCCCTGCTGCAAGCCAACCAGCTAAGCCAGGCGCGCCACGCCCTGGCCCAGGCCGAAGTACTGGCGCTAGGCTTCCCGCACAGCGCCGCGCTGCCCTGGGTGTTCCACCACCAGGCCTGCCTGCACTGGGCGCTGGGCGAGACCTCCCAGGCTAAGGCGCGCTGGCAAGAAGTGCGCCGGCTGGCCTTGCAGTTCCGCCTGTTCACCCTGTACCGCCAGGCCGGCGCCTGGCTGGCGCGCCTGGTGCTGCGTGACAACGACACCGACTACCTGCCCGGCTGGCTTGACCAGTGGCACTGGTGCAGCCGCCAGTATGACCAGCAGTTGCTGCCTGAAGAGTGGCTGGCCTATGCCTGGGTGCAGCGCCACCTGGGGCAGCGCGACAAGGCGCGGCAGATCCAGGCGACACTGCACACCCATGCCGAGGCGAACACCAACCGCCGCCTGTTGCTCGACACCCTGTTGCTCGACGCAGCCCTGCACCAGGACCGTGGCGCCCACGACCAGGCCCTGCACAGCCTCGAACAGGCCTTGCAACTGGCGTGTGAATACGGCTTCGGGCAATTGTTGCGATACGAAGGCGAAGCGTGCCTTGAACCCTTGCGCGAGTTGCTGCTGCCACAGGCTCGCGAGCGCCTGGCCCTGGCGGCCCCGCCACCGTCACGCGAGCGCCTCAATGCCCTGTTCCGCCCACTGCTGGCAGGGCGAGACAGCACCGACAACGCGTTGATCGTGCCGCTGTCGCGTCGTGAACTGGAGGTGCTGCAACGCATGGCACGCGGGCAGAGCAACGGGCAGATTGCCGAGGCGATGTTCATCAGCCTGAGCACGGTCAAGACCCACATCAACAACCTGTTCCGCAAACTCGACGTGGCTGACCGCGACAGCGCCTTGTGCTCAGCGCGCGAATTGCAATTGCTGAACTGACCTCCACCCGCACGCCACGCCGATTCCACCCCCGATTCCACCGGGGGGGTGGACGCGGCGCGCGGGGCCTGCCTGCTACAACATGCCGAATCCACCCAGCCAGGAGTCCGGCATGCCCAGCTACACCGCCCCGTTGCGCGATATCACCTTCGTTGCCCAGGAGCTGCTCGACCTGAGCGGCCACTATCAACAACTGTCTGGCTGCGAAGCCCCCGACGCGGACACCTTCGCCGCCATCGTCGAGGAAGGCGCCAAGTTCGCCGAGCAGGAACTGGCACCGCTCAACGCCGTGGGCGACCAGCACGGGTGCCAATGGCAGGATGGCAAGGTCAGTACCCCGCCGGGCTTCGCCGAGGCCTTCAAGCGCTTCGCCGCCAACGGCTGGCTGGGCCTGGACAAAGACCCAGCCTACGGCGGCCAGGGTTTGCCGCCCTCGCTGGGCTTCGTCAACCACGAGATGATCTGCAGCGCCAACCACGCCTGGGGCATGTACGGCAACCTCACCGGCGGCGCTATCAGCACCCTCAGCGAGCATGCCGACGAGGCCCTGCGCCAGCGTTTTCTGCCGCCAATGATCGCCGGCCGCTGGAGCGGCACCATGTGCCTGACCGAGGCCCATTGCGGCTCGGACCTCGGCCTGCTGCGTACCAGCGCTCGGCCCCAGGCCGACGGCAGCTACCGCATCAACGGCAGCAAGATCTTCATCTCGGCCGGTGAGCACGACCTGACAGAAAACATCGTGCACCTGGTGCTGGCGCGCATCGAAGGCGCACCGGCCGGGGTCAAGGGCATTTCGCTGTTTGCCGTGCCAAAGGTCCAGGTCGATGCCGACGGCAGCCTGGGTGCCCCCAACGGCGTCAGCTGCGGGTCTATCGAACACAAGATGGGCATCCACGGCAACGCCACCTGCGTGCTCAACTTCGACGGCGCCACAGGCTACCTGCTGGGCGAAGCCAACCGTGGCCTGAACGCCATGTTCACCTACATCAACGAATCGCGCCTGGCAGTTTCACAGCAGGCTCAGGCCCACGCCGAAGCCTCGTTCCAGGGGGCCTTGGCCTATGCCCGCGACCGCGTGCAGATGCGTGCCACACCGCGCCTGCGCGCCGACCAGCCCGCCGACCCGATCATCGGCCATGCCGATGTCCGGCGCATGCTGCTGACCCAAAAGGCCTATGCCGAAGGCGGTCGCATGCTCGCCTACACCTGCGCCAAGGGCGTCGACCTGCTGCACCACGGCGCCACCCCAGGTGTGCGCCAGGCCGCGGCACGCCGGCTGGCCTTGCTCACGCCAATTGCCAAGGGGTTTTTGACCGAAACCGGCAACGAGGCCGCGCAGTTGGGCATCCAGGTCTTCGGCGGCCACGGTTTCATCCGCGAATGGGGCATGGAGCAGATCGCCCGCGATGTACGCATCACCGCGATTTACGAAGGCACCAACACCATCCAGGGTATCGACCTGCTGACCCGCAAAGTGCTGGCCGATGGCGGTGAGGCCCTGGACGAACTGCTCGGCGAAATCGAAGTATTCATTCAAAAAACCTCGGCCTCGGCCGACCTCGCCCAGGCCTTGCAACAGCGCGTCAGCGCCTGGCGCGACGTCAGCGAATGGCTGCGCGACGCCAGCAGCACCGACGCCAACCTGATCGGCGCCAGCGCCTTCGACTACCTGATGCTCTGCGGCTACACCCTGATCGGCTACCTGTGGCTGCGCGCCGCCTGCGTCGCTGAACAGGCACTGGCGGCCGGCAGCGACGACGTCGCGTTCTACCGGGGCAAGCGCGAGACCGCGCGTTTCTACCTGCAGCGCCTGCTGCCGCGGGCCAGCCTGCACGAGACGCTGATCCGCACGGGCAGTGACAACCTGATGAACATCAGCGACGCCGCCTTCGCCCGCTGACCCTGCCTGGCAGGCTCCGCTGCCGAGTCCCCCAGGGCAGCGGTTTTTTCGGCGGTGGCCAACGCTCCGGGCCGCCGCCTCGTTTTTTTCAGGACACCAACAGGAAGGTTCCCATGCCGCTGATCGACTATCGCCGCGATAACCAACTGGCCTTGATCGGCCTGTGCCACGCCCCCGTCAATGCCCTGGGCCACGACCTGCGCCAGGCACTGCTACAGGCCTGCACCCAGGCCGCCAGCGACCCTGAGGTCAAGGCAGTCATCCTGCATGGGCGCTCACTGCCGTTCAGTGCCGGCGCCGACATCAGCGAGTTCGGCAGCCCACGCACCTGGCAAGCACCCGCCCTGCCCGAATTGCTAGAAACGCTGACCTCCCTTGCCAAGCCACTGATCGCCGCCATCGATGGCGTGGCGCTGGGCGGCGGGCTGGAACTGGCCCTGGCCTGCAGCCATCGCGTTGCCAGCGCCACTGCCCGCCTGGGCCTGCCGGAGGTACGCCTGGGCCTGCTGCCCGGTGCCGGCGGTACCCAGCGCCTGCCACGGCTGATCGGCGTGGCGCCCGCGCTGGAGCTGATGCTCGGCGGCGAACCGATCGATGCCCGCCAAGGCCTGGCACTGGGGCTGGTAGACCGCTTGGTCGAACCCGGCCAGGACCTGCTCGACCAAGCGTGCGCCTTTGCCCACGAGCAGCTCGCCCACCCCGCCCCGCCAAGGGTTACACCCGCGCTCCCAGCCGAGGGCCTGTTCGCCACGCACGAGGCCCAGCTGGCAGCCCGCAAACCCGGCCAACGGGCGCCACTACGGGTACTGGCGGCCGTGCGCGCGGCCTACGAACTGCCGTTGGCCGAAGGCCTGGCCCGCGAACAGGCGCTGTTCCGCGAAGCGCTGCAAGACCCCCAGGCCACTGCACTGCGCCATCTGTTTTTTGCTGAGCGCGAGGCGCTGCGCATTCCCGGTATCGACGCGGCCACCGCGCTGCGCCACATCGCCCAGGTTGCCGTGATCGGCGCCGGTACCATGGGCGCCGGCATCGCCATGAACTTCATCAACGCCGGCCTCCCCGTGCGCTTGCTGGAGCTCAAGCCCGAGGCCCTGGACCGCGGCTTGGCGCAGATCCGCAAACACTACGAAAGCGCCATCAAGCGCGGCAAGCTCACCGCCGAGCAACTCGAACAGCGCATGAGCCTGCTGCAAGGCACCCTCGATTACGCCGACCTGGCTGACGCTGACCTGGTGATCGAAGCAGTGTTCGAAGACCTGTCGATCAAACAGTCGGTGTTCCGCACCCTCGACCGGGTGTGCAAGCCCGGCGCTATCCTGGCCAGCAACACCTCGACCCTGGATGTCGACCGCATCGCCGCCTGCACCCGCCGCCCGCAGGACGTGGTCGGCCTGCACTTCTTCAGCCCGGCCCATGTCATGCGCCTGCTCGAAGTGGTGCGCGGCCGGGCCACGGCGCCAGACGTGCTGGCCACCACGCTGAAAATCGCCAAGCGCATCGGCAAACTGCCGGTGGTGTCTGGCGTGTGTTTCGGCTTCATTGGCAACCGCATGCTCGAACCTTATGCCCGCGAGGCCCACCGCCTGGTCCTCGAAGGCGCCTCGCCGGCCCAGGTGGACAAGGTGCTGACCGACCTCGGCCTGGCCATGGGCGTCTTCGCCATGTACGACCTGGCCGGCATCGACGTCGGTTACCTGGTGCGCCAGGCGCGGCGCAGCGAGATCGCCCACGACCCGAGCTACTTCCGCCTGGCCGACGAACTCTACACGCTGGGCCGCCACGGGCAGAAGAGCGGGCGCGGCTTCTACCGCTACGAGGGCCGCGAACGCATCGAAGACCCCGAGGTGGTGCAGCTAGCGGCGCAACTGGCCGCCAAGCTGGGCATCACCCGGCGCACCATCAGCGACGCGGAAATCCACGACCGCTGCCTGTTCATGCTGATCAACGAAGGCCTGCAATTGCTCGACGAAGGCATCGCCCTGCGCAGTGGTGACATCGACCTGGTGTGGGTCAACGGCTACGGCTTCCCGGGCTGGCGTGGTGGGCCGCTGCATTATGCCCGCGACATCGGCCTGGACACCGTGCTGGCTGGCATCGAGCAACTGCGCGATCGCCTGGGTGCCTACGGCCACCTGTGGTTGCAGCCAGCCCCCTTGCTGCGGCGCCTGGCGAGCAGCACCGGCAAGCTCCGCGCGCAACACCGTTGAGCTGCCCTCTTCTGGCCATCAAGGAACCCCGTTCATGAAAGACGCCGTTATTCTCTCTACCGCCCGCACCCCGATCGGCAAGGCCTTTCGCGGTGCCCTCAACAACCTGCGCTCGCCCAGCCTGGCCGCCCATGCCATCCAGGCGGCCGTTGCACGGGCCGGCATCGCTGCCGACGAAATCGAAGACCTGGTGATGGGCACCGCCATGCCCTCTGGCACCGCAGGCTGGAACCTGGGGCGTATGAGCGCGCTGGCGGCCGGGCTGCCCGTGTCGGTCAGCGGCCAGACCCTCGACCGCCAGTGCGCCTCCGGATTGATGGCGATCGCCACCGCCGCCAAGCAAATCATCGTCGATGGCATGCACGTCACCGTTGGCGCCGGCCACGAAAACATCAGCGCGGTACAAGTGCGCAACCTCGAATGGGCGCTGGGCGAGCAGGACAACGCGGTTATCCAGCAGGTGCCGCACGCCTACATGCCGATGCTGCACACCGCCGAGCACGTCGCCCGGCGCTACGGCATCAGCCGTGACGCGCAAGATGCCTATGCGCTGCAATCGCAGCTGCGCACTGCCGCCGCCCAGCAGGCTGGGTTGTTCGAGGCCGAGATCGTGCCGGTAACCGCGCAGCAAAGGGTCAAGGACAAGCACACCGGCGAAATCAGCTACCGCCAGGTAACCCTGGCGCAGGACGAGGGCAATCGCCCGCAAACCCGCCTGGACGACCTGGCGCGCTTGCAGCCGGTGCTCGACGGTGGCTGCATCACCGCCGGCAACGCCAGCCAGCTGTCCGACGGTGCCAGCGCCTGCGTGCTGATGGACGCGCGCCTGGCCGAGCAGCGCAACCTCAGGCCGCTGGGCCTGTACCGGGGCATCGCCGTGGCCGGCCTGGCGCCGGAAGAGATGGGCATCGGGCCGGTGTACGCCGTGCCGCGCCTGCTCAGGCAGCACGGGCTGAAAGTCGACGATATCGGCCTGTGGGAGCTTAACGAAGCGTTCGCCTGCCAGGTGTTGTATTGCCGCGACACCTTGGGCATCGACCCTGAGCGCCTGAACGTCAACGGCGGCGCCATCGCCATTGGCCACCCCTATGGCATGAGCGGCGCGCGGATGGTCGGGCATGCGCTGCTCGAAGGTAAACGGCGCCGGGTGCGCTATGTGGTGGTGACCATGTGCGTGGGCGGTGGCATGGGGGCGGCGGGCCTGTTTGAAGTGCTGTGAACACAACCGGACCGCAAGGGCTTCCACACCGCCCCTGCCCACTCACTGAATGATGAGGAACGCTCCATGCTAGCAACCCCTTTTTCCCTGGTCGGCAAGACCGTTTTGGTAACCGGCGCTTCCAGCGGCCTGGGTGCCCACTTCGCACGCTTGGCCCAGGCCGCTGGCGCCCGTGTGGTGCTGGCGGCGCGGCGGGTCGAGCGCTTGCAGGCGCTGGTCGAGCAACTTGAAACCCAAGGCGGCGAAGCGTTGGCCGTGGCGCTCGACGTCACTCAACGCGACAGTGTCGAACAGGCCTTCGACCAGGCCGAGGCCCGCTTCGGTGTGGTCGATGTGGTCATCAACAACGCCGGCATCGGCGACCCTGGGCGCTTTCTCGAACTGAGCGGGCAGGACTGGCAGCGCATGCTCTCGACCAACCTCGATGGCGTGTTCCATGTCGCCCAATGCGCTGGCCAGCGCCTGGTCAAGGCCGGCCGCGCCGGGAGCATCGTCAACATCGCCTCGATCCTGGGCCTGCGCGTAGGGGCCGGGCTGAGCCACTACTGCACGGCCAAGGCCGGTGTGGTGCAGTTGACCAAGGCCATGGCGCTGGAGCTGGCCCGCTACCGGATCCGCGTCAATGCCATCGCCCCCGGTTACTTCAAGACCGAGATGAACGAGGCCTACTTCGACAGCGAGACCGGCCAGGGGTACATCAAGGACCACGTGCCGATGCGCCGCCTGGGCCAATTGAGCGAGCTCGACGGCCCCTTGCTGTTGCTGGCCAGTGACGCCGGTGCGTTCATGACTGGCAGCGTCCTCGCCGTGGATGGCGGGCACTTGGTCAACCCGTTGTAACAAGGAGCCTGCATGCCCACCGCCGCTTACCGGCCCCGCGTGGTCGCGCTGGTCACCCACTTGCGCTGCCCTGGAGCACCCAGCCCCATGGCCCGGCTGATCGAGCAGGTCAGCGCCGACTACCGGCAGCAGGCCCATGTCGAGGTGATTGAAACCACCCTCGGCAAGCTGCTGCCGCTGGCGCGCGAGCTGGAGAGGCGCCAGCAGGCTGACGTCATCCTGTGTTCCGGGGCCGCCGCCGACTACTTGCGCCAGCACCTGTCGACCTCGGTGCAGGCCCTGCACCTGGGCGAGCACGACCTGATCCGCGCCCTCGCCCTGGCCCACACGCGCACCCGGCGCGTCGGCGTGCTCAGCTTTGGCCAGCCCCACCCCGGGCTGGCGGCGATGCAAGCGTTGCTCAACCTCAAGGTGCACGAGCACACCTACACCCACCTGGAACAGGCCCGGGCGCAGGTCGCGCAGCTGGTCGCAGACGGTGTCCAGGTCATCATCGGGTCGCCGACGGTGTGCCAGCTGGCCGACGCGGCCGGTGCCCAGGGCGTGCTGGCGCTGGACAGCGACAGCCTGCGCCATGCGTTCGACAACCTGCGCATTCAGCCCCGGCGCAGCCGCAAGCCGCCTGCCGCGCAGCCGTTCATGACGCGCTATCGTTTCGATCAGTTGCTGGGTGATGCCCCGGCGTTCCGCGCGACCGTGCAGCTGGCGCAGCGCTACGCCGCGACCGACGCGACGGTACTGATCACCGGCGAAAGCGGCACGGGCAAGGAGTTGCTCGCACAAAGCCTGCACCACGCCAGCGCCCGCCAGCAGGGGCCGTTCGTGGCGATCAACTGCGCGGCCCTGCCGGAGTCGCTGCTCGAGAGCGAGCTGTTTGGCTTTGAAGACGGCGCGTTCACCGGCTCGCGCAAGGGGGGCAAACCCGGCCTGATCGAGCTGGCGCACGGTGGCACATTGTTCCTCGACGAAGTCGGCGACATGCCCGCGCCGCTGCAAACCCGTTTACTGCGTGTGTTGCAGGAGCGCGAGGTGCTGCGCCTGGGTGGCTGCGCGCCGACACCGGTGGACATACGCGTGATTGCCGCCACCCATTGCGACTTGCCAGCACGCATCGCCAACGGGCAGTTTCGCGCCGACCTGTTCTACCGCCTGAACATCCTGCGCCTTGCCGTGCCGCCCCTGCGCGATCGGCTCCAAGACATCCTGCCCCTGTTCGAGGCGCTGCTCGCACGGCACGGTGCAACACCGCTCGCCACACCGCAGTTGCAACCCCTGCTGCCCCTGCTGCTGCGCCACCGCTGGCCAGGGAACATCCGCGAGCTCGACAACATCGCCGAGCGCGCCGCGCTGTGCGCCCAAGCCTTGGTGGGCGCCGATGGCATCGACCTGGCCACGCTCTTCCCGGAATTTTTCGAGCATGTGCAGCCCCCCGCACAGCCGCTGCCCGCTAGCGACAACCTGCGCAGCCTGGGCAAGGCCGCCGAGGCGGCGCACGCCCGGCGCATGCTCGACACCTGCGACGGCAACATGGACCAGGCTGCGCGTTGCCTGGGTGTCAGCCGCAGCACCCTGTGGCGGCGTTTGCGCGCATCCTGCGGATGACTTATCGCGAGGCGCCCGATACCCTTGGCCTCTGGTGGCCTGACGGTTTCGGGCCCAATCCTTTTTGCGCAGACGAGCATGTCATGAAAACCGCCGCAGGTTTGCTGCTGTCGGCCATCGAGCTGGACCGTGCCAGTGCCATCCCCCTGTACCGCCAGCTGTACCTGCAGATTCGCAAGCAGATACTCAATGGCAGGATCCAAGGTGGCGTGCGCCTGCCCTCGACCCGCACCTTGAGCAACGAGTTGGGGTTGTCGCGGATCACCATTCTCAATGCGTTCGATCAGCTGATTGCCGAAGGCTTCCTGGCCTCGCGCACCGGCGCCGGCACCTATGTCGGCACGGAATGGGAAAGCCGCGGCAGCGAGCCCGAGCAGCCCCAGCCGCCGCCGCGCCTGTCCGACCTGAGCCAGTCGATGCTGTCGCTGCGCAGCGATCATTTTCGCGGCGTCTCGTACACCGACTGGGACCCGGCCACCCCGACCTCGTTCCTGCCCAGCCACAGCACCTACGAAGCCTTCCCCCAGGCGATATGGCGGCGGCTGATGAACCAGCACCTGCTGAAGCCCACCAAGGCGATGCTGGGCTACGGTGAGCTGCAAGGTTTGCAGGCCTTGCGCAGCGCCATTGCCGAGTATGTGTTCGATGCCCGTGGCATCGACTGCGATGCCGGGCAGGTGGTGATCGTGTCTGGTGCCCAGCAAGCGTTCAACTTGCTGGGCATGTTGCTGCTCAACCCCCAAGACAGTGTATGGATGGAAGACCCGGGGCACATCGCCGCGCGCATTGCCTTGCAGGCGCAAGGGGCGCGGGTGACCGCGTTGCGTGTCGATGAACACGGGATCGACGTGGAGCAAGGCCTGCGCGAATGCCCTGAGGCCCGGTTGGTGTTCTGCACCCCCTCGCGCCAGCACCCGTTGGGCGTCACCTTGAGTTACGCGCGGCGCCAGGCCTTGATCGACTGGGCCGCGCAACAACAAAGCTGGGTCATCGAAGACGATTGCGACAGCGAGTTCCGCTACAGTGGCCGCCTGCTGCCCGCCCTGTATGCCCTGGACCAGATGGCCCGGGTGATCTATGTCGGCACCTTCAGCAAAGTGCTGTTTCCGTCACTCCGGCTGGGCTACGTGATCCTGCCGCCGGCGTTGGTCGAACCCTTCTGCACCCTGCGTGCGGTCATGGACCGCAGCCCGCCCACGCTGCTGCAGGCCACCACCGCTGACTTCATGGCGCAAGGCCATTTCATTGGCCACATCCGCCGCATGCGCGCGTTGTACAAGGCACGCCAGCAGGCCTTGATCGCACAGCTCGAACAGCACATGGGCGGCTTCTTCACCCTCACCCCGGCCGATGCGGGCATGCACCTGATCGCCTGGCTGCCCCCTGCGCTCAACGATGCCGACATCGCCCGGCAACTGGCTGAGCACGGCATCCACACCTACCCCTTGAGCGACTACAGCATCCAGCATGCGCAACCGCCTGCGCTGCTGATCGGCTTTGCCGGCACGCCGGAAAACCAGGCCGCAGCACGCGTCCAGGCACTGGCCCAGGCCTTGCGCACACTGGGGTACCTGCCCGCAAACACCTGAGGCCAGGCAAGTGGTCCTATCGATTGGCGGATAATGGATCTATCGAACGTTCCTCACTGGCGCGATAAAGGTTGCGCCGGTAGACCCCGGCGTCTGAACCAGGAACGACGCTAATGAACAATAAGATCCAGGAACGTTTCAACGCCTTGCTGAGCCACAACGTGGTGGAACAGGCGCCAGCCCCCGTGCTGACCCAGGCACTGGCCCAGCGCTTGCTCGAACGCCTCGGGCAACTGCGCCTTTTTGCCCATGCCTACCCGCTGCTGACCAACCTCACCCACGGCCGGGTCACCCCCGCCGACCTGCTCGACTTCGCCTATCGCCACGAGCTGCAAGGCCTGAGCCTGCACGTGCTCGACGGCGAGCAGAACAGCCTGAGCCAGATGACACCCGCCCAGCTTCAGGCATTTGCCGACAAGGCCAAGGCGCTGGGGCTGGACGTGCATGTGGAAATCAGCAGCACGCTGAAAAAAGACGTCGACCAGGTAATCGCCATCGCCAAGGCCCTGGGGGTGCGCAACATCCGCGTCTACTCGCGTTACGAGGGCACACTGTCGCGGGTCATGGACATCATCGAGAGCGACCTGCACTACCTGGCGCAGCAGGCCGACGCCCACGACCTGTACTTTGACTTCGAGCAACACGAAGAGCTCAAGAGCGACGAGATCGCCCAGTTGCTCAAACGCCTCGACCACCCTCGCCTGCATGCCCTGTTCGACTTTGGCAACATGATCAATGCCTGCGAACAGCCCCTGCAGGCCCTGCGCAACCTGGCGCCGCACATCCGCCAAAGCCACCTCAAGGGTGTGCGCATCGTGGCCGAACACAACGGCTTCGGCCATTACGGCGTGCTGCAAGGCAGCGCCGATGACGACCTGCCCAGTGCCCGCATGCTGTTCGAGCTACTGATGCTGGGCGACACCGCCCCGCAGGTGATCGCCTTCATCCTCGAGCAGGAAAACCACTACGTGGCCCCGGCCTTCCGCCAACAGCAAGAAGCGGCCGACCCCTTCATCGCGTATCGGGAAATGAGCGACACCCCCCTGCCGGCCGGCTTCACCCTGGAGCGCATGCTGGCTGACGAACACCGTTGGGCGAACAACCAGGTGGCCTACGTGCGCGGCCTGCTGAACGAGTTTCGCACCCTGGCCGAGCTGACCTTGGCCAACGCTTGAACCTGGCGACCCGACTACCTGCGGAGAACAACAATGACAGCCCAGAACAAAGCCAAATGGCTCCGATTCCTGATCCTCGTCCTTGGCGGCGGTACCGTCTACAAGCTGGCGAACCTCAAGGATGCCTTCTACGTTCCCATGCAGGAATTCATGGGCCTGAGCCACACTGAAATCGGCCTGCTACTCAGCGCCAACGCGATCATCGCCACCGCACTGTTCGTGGTCGGCGGCATGCTCGCCGACCGCTTCGAGACGCGCAGGCTGATCCCCCTAGGCCTAATCGGCACCGGCTGCCTGGGTGTGTACCTGGCCACCTTCCCGCCGTTCAGCAGCTTGCTGATCGTGTTCAGCCTGCTGGCCGTGTGTGCCGACTGCCTGTTCTGGCCATCGCTGCTCAAGGCCATCCGCAACCTGGGTAACGACCAGGAACAAGGGCGCCTGTTCGGCCTGCTCGAAGGCGGGCGCGGCGTGGTCGATACGCTGGTCGCGTTTGCCGCACTGGGGGTGTTCGTGGCCATGGGCTCGGGCGAAAGCGGCCTGAAGTCAGCAATCCTGTTCTACTCGGTCATCGACCTGCTGGCCGGCACGCTCACCTGGTTCCTGCTCAAGGGTGACAGTGCACCGTCGCTGGCCAAGCCGAAAAATGGCCTGGCCAACCTGATGGAGGCGATCAAGGTGCCGGGTATCTGGCTGGTCAGCCTGAACGTGTTCATGGTCTACATCGTCTATTGCGGCCTGACCTACTTCATCCCCTACCTCAAGGAGATGTACGGCTTGCCCGTGGCGCTGGTGGGTGCCTATGGGATCATCAACCAGTACTTCCTGAAGATTCTGGGCGGGCCTGCCGGTGGGTTCATTGCCGACAAGCAGTTCAAGAGCACCAGCCGCTACCTGAAGTGGGCCTTTCTGGCACTGTTGCCGCTGATGGCGGTGATCATGTTGATTCCGAAAAACCCGACCTTCATCTATGCCGGCATGGCCGCCACCCTGTCCTTTGCGTTGATCGTGTTCTCCATGCGCGGCGTGTTCTGGGCGCCGATGGGCGAAGTCGGTATTCCCCAGCACATCACCGGTTCCGCCTTCGGTATCGGCTGCCTGATCGGTTACGCGCCGGGCATGTTTGCCTACGTCATCTACGGTGCGATCCTCGACCACTTCCCCGGCCAGCAGGGGTACAACTGGGTCTTCACTTTGATGAGTATCCTGGCCGTTGCAGGGTTCATGGTGTCCAGCCTGCTGTACCGGGCCGTTAGAAAAAATGCCCTGGCTGCAGGCGGAATGAGTGCGGCGCAAGCGTGAAGCATGAACACCTCGGCCAGCTTCGACGGTGGAGGCTGGCCTAGGGTTCCTTAGGGTTAAGGTTTGCATGTCGGTCTGGCGCCTGACGCCAGCACGGGGTACAACTGGACCTTTTAGGAGGCCACCATGCTCCGTGTGTTTGAACGACGGCTAGACCCCTTCCCACCCGACGAGGCCCCGCCGCCACCGGTGGGCCTGCTGCGTTTTCTGTGGGCCTGCACGCGCGGCGCGCGTGGTTACGTACTGGCGCTGGCGCTGCTCAGCGCCGGTGTGTCGATCTACGAAGCCTGGCTTTTTTCCTTTCTCGGCCAGGTCGTCGACCTGCTCTCGACCTGGCAAACGGGCGGCGCTGAAGCGGCGCAGGAAAGCCGCGTGCTGTGGGGCATTGGCATCGTACTGCTGACCAGCATCGGGCTGGTGGCGCTGCGCACGATGGTGCAGCACCAGGTACTGGCAATCAATTTGCCACTGCGGCTGCGCTGGGACTTCCATCGGCTGATGCTGCGGCAAAGCCTTTCTTTCTTTTCTGACGAGTTTTCCGGCCGTGTCACCACCAAGGTGATGCAGACCGCACTGGCCGTGCGCGAAGTGCTGTTCACCCTGATCGAAATCGCCCCCGGCATTGGCGTGTACTTCATCGCCATCATCGCGCTGGCGGGCGGTTTTGCCTTGAAGCTGATGCTGCCGTTCATTGCCTGGGTTGCGCTGTTTGGGCTGGCCTTGCTGTACTTCGTGCCGCGCCTGGGCAAAGTCGGCCAGGAACAGGCCCATGCGCGCTCATCGATGACCGGGCGCATCTCAGACGCCTACACCAACATCACCACCGTGAAGCTGTTTTCGCATTCCAAACGCGAAGCGCACTTTGCGCGGGCGGCGATGGAGGACTTCAAACAGACCGGTTTTCGCCAGATGCGCCTGGTCAGCCAGTTCGAAATCGTCAATCAGGCATTGGTGGTCGGGTTGATCATCGGCGCTGGCGGCTATGCCCTGTGGCTGTGGCACCAAGGCGAAGTCGGCACCGGTGCGGTGGCAGCGATTACCGCCATGGCCTTGCGCATCAACGGCATGTCGCACTGGATCATGTGGCAGATGACCTCACTGTTCGAGAACATCGGCACCGTGCAGGACGGCATGGCAACCTTGACCCGCGGCCCCAAGGTACAAGATGCGCCGAATGCCGGGGTGTTGGTGACGTCGGGCGGCGCGGTGAGCTTCGACAATGTCAGCTTCAACTACAACGGTGAGCGGCAGGTGCTCGATGGCCTGAGCCTGAACATTCGCGCCGGTGAGAAAGTCGGCCTGGTGGGGCGGTCCGGTGCGGGCAAGTCGACGCTGATCAACCTGCTGCTGCGCTTTTACGACGTGGACCACGGCGCCATTCGCATCGATGGGCAAAACATTGCCCAGGTGACCCAGGACAGCCTGCGCAGCGCCATCGGCATGGTCACGCAAGACACCTCACTGCTGCACCGCTCGATTCGCGACAACATCGCCTACGGCCGCCCCGACGCGAGCGACGCGCAAATCCGCGAGGCCGCCGCCAATGCCCAGGCTGACGGGTTCATCAACCAGCTGAGCGACCGCCAAGGCCACAGCGGCTACGACACGCTGGTGGGTGAGCGCGGCATCAAGCTGTCCGGTGGCCAACGTCAGCGCATTGCCATCGCCCGGGTAATGCTCAAGAACGCCCCGATCCTGCTGCTCGATGAGGCGACCAGCGCACTGGACTCCGAGGTCGAAGTCGCTATCCAGGAAAGCCTCAATGAGATGATGCACGGCAAGACCGTCATCGCCATCGCCCATCGGCTGTCCACAATCGCTGCCATGGACCGGCTGATCGTGATGGATGAAGGGCGGATCATCGAACAAGGCACCCACGCCGAACTGCTGGCCCGCAACGGCACCTATGCACGGCTTTGGCAGCACCAGAGTGGCGGCTTCTTGGGTGAAGACCAAGGCGTAGCGGAGGCCATGGAGTGAGCCTGCGGGGTGGCAGCCGGTTGCGGCTGCCACCTGCCCTGCGCTGTTTGCATCGGGTCAGCATCGGTTATACTTCTTAATCATTTTTTACCCTTACCGTCGCTGACACACGAGATCGCATGAACACATCCCCTGCACTGCAACCGGGCGCCGACAGCAGCGAGGCCACTGCGCCGACCGACCTGAATGATCTGGTTGGCTACGCCTTGCGCCGCGTGCAGATGAAGGTGTTTCAGCACCTTGTCGAGTGCCTGACGCCCTACGACCTGCGGCCTGCACAGTTTTCTGCGTTGGCCATCATCGCGCAAAACCCAGGCCCTACGCAGGCCGAGCTGGCCAAGGCGTTGAACATCGAGCCGCCCCAAGTGGTGCCGCTGCTCAACAAGCTCGAAGAAGCGGGCCTGGCCCTGCGCGTGCGCAGCAAGGCAGACAAGCGCTCTTATGGTCTGTACCTGAGCAAAGCGGGTGAGAAGCTGCTGAAAACGCTGTATGGGGTAGCTGAAGAAAGCGACCGTGCCGCTACGGCCAATCTGGATGATGACGAGCGGCGGCAGTTGCTTGCCCTGCTGCGCAAGGTCTACTAGGCCCTGTACGCCTGCGCCTTAACGCATCCCCAATTCGGCATCATCCATCAGCGCCTTGGCCAAGGCGCTTAGATAATGTGAGGCCCAGATCAGTTGGGGGTTGTCGTCCATTACGCCGGCGATGGTCAGGTCTCGCACAACGCCCATCAGTTCTGAGGCTTGCTCACGGGCGTCTTGGCAAGGGATGCCGGGTTCGATGCAGAACAGCGGCTGGGTCTTTTTTTCGCCCTGGTAGAACTTGGTCTTGCCGACCGTGGTTTTGGTTTTTGTCGTATCCGTGGTCATTGTTCACTCTCTTCGAAGTTTTACAGCCGGGCCTCTTCGCAGTGCAAGCCCACTCCCCCTGCCTCACCCTCCGGTCATGCGCGTTTCAGTGTAGGAGCAGCCTTGTGCTGCGAAGAGGCCGGTGGCAGCCCTGAAGATTCCCGGTTTGGTCACCGGCCTCTTCGCAGCACAAGGCTGCTCCTACACTGGAAGGCGTAAGCCGGGAGGATCAAACAACGCGTTAGCTGTACTTTAGTGCTGAGTCCGTGGCTGATGCGCCGGCATCTGCACCTGGATCAACGCCGATTCAAGCAGCACACGCAGTGCCTCCAGCTCATGCATCGTCGCCATCATCAAGATCGACACGGGTGATTTGGGCTGTAGGAGAATGGCCTGATTTGCCACGGACTGTGCGCACAGGGCGTAGTCCGCTGCCTGGATGAGGGTGTCTTCGAGGGAATGGTGGTTGTGGGGTGGATCGGGGACAAGTTTTAACATGATGATTCTTCCGTTAACGATGCCGCCACCTGCCTGCTGTCAAACAGTAGGGTGGCAGCTGTACGTGGGTTGACAGACCGGCGGAAAAATCGCAAAAGTTCCGGCGCACGCAAGCGTGCCCGCACGTACAGCCGCCATAGAGGCTGACCGCATGCAATTTTTAACCGTTACAGCCTGTCAAAGCTGTGTCGTTGATGTGCAACGACAGGCCGAGACTAGAGCGGTACCCGAGGGGCCGCAACGGAAAAAAGGCGGCAGGAGTATGTTTGGGAAATGCCCTACAAGGAAGGGGGTAAATCTGATTTTCTCTCACAGGTCATCGACGAACCAAGTGGTGCCGCGGCTCAACAAACTTAAAGAAGCACGGCTGGGCCTGCGCGTGCGCAGCAATAGAAACGCCCCTATGGTCCGCACCTGAGCAAGACGGGGGAGAAACTGCTGAAAACGCTGTATGGGGTGGCGTAGGAAAGCGATCGTGCGGCCACGGCCAATCTGGATGAATGCGGCTTTGAACTGAATATAAGGTTACCGCGCTCCATTCTTGCAACGGGGCGCGGTAACGCGTGCCAGGACTACTTGCGCTTCACGTTTGTGGCGTGAGGCTCGTCATCCTTCATCTCGATATCGAACGTGACCTTGTTGCCATCCTCTAGGTCCTTTCCATTTGCCTGCTCGAACGGCAGGTATACCTGTCTACCCAAATGTTTGTAGTCGATGTATGCGTCATTTCTGTCTTCATCGTAATCCACCACTTTGCCTTCCTTTCCGCTTTCTACGATCATGATTTGTATCCTCGATGTCACTGCCTGTGGTTGCTTTTTCCCGCTCCCGAGTGCGGGTGTGGGAAAATCTAATGCGCCGAACACGGTCCCGATATTGGCATTTTCATCAGTTACTCCATGGCCAGGTCTGGGACCCGCTCACTACCAGAACGTCGGCCGGTGCCCTACCGGTGGCAGCCTGTGTTGTTTCACGGCGGCCAAAATCGGAACGGTGACCAGCTGCTTAATTGAATAACTGCCCGAGTTCCTCACACTGGGCGTAGGACGTTGCGCTAACTGTCCTGAATTAGGCTCCAATGCCGCCAGTCGACTCGCCTCCAGGTCAATGCTGGACCCGACTGTTCCTCTCAGGACGTTGCCGTCGAGCATCGTGCCGACAAAGTTGGCTGCGTACGAAACGCCGCGCGACATGCGCACTTGTATGAGGGGCTGGAAATGTCTACTGACCTGCAGTTGTTCGCCAATTTTCCCTAACCAACCCGAATTCGCAAAGTTGGTCATTGAGGAGGAGTCATCAAATCCACCAAGATGGTTTCTGACGCTCCGCCAAATGCCACGCAGACTGCCTATTGGGCGACTAACTCTATCGAGTGCTGCCCCCGTAGGACGACTAAGGCTCCCTAGCACATCATCCGCAACCCGGCTTATCGGACCCGCACCCACCGGTGTCACGCGCCCCGTACGTCCGACGCGCGCCAACCCCTTAACAACCATGTCCTTCATGCTTTTGGCGCCGTTCCACGCGACTTTAAGGCCACTGCCGAGCGCTTTAGCACCCTTCCACAAGAGTTGCAGCCCTTTAAAGCCAAGCTTGAACAGCCCGACGAAACCCAGGGTACTCAACACCCCCGTCGCGACCGAGGCGATACTCAGCGCTCTGGACAATTCAGGATAGGAGTCCTCCGTGAACACCGCTGCCACTTCGAAAGCGAACGAAAGCACGCTCATCACCATGACGAACGCCAGCAAGGGCGCCGCCAGCCCCCCCGTGACAACGGTCAGTACCGCGCCAACCACGGCCACCAACGCTGAAAACAGCAGGCCGCGCCAGCGGCCACCGACTTGCGTCTTCTCAGTGTCTGCCACCGCCTTATCGTAAGTAGCCCGTTGGTGGTCCTGGCCCCAGCGGCTGAGCATGATCGCCCCACTGGGGTCGTGCAGGTTGACCGGGTCCGGGCAGTGGGCATAGTCGTTGAGCCCACCCTCACCGAACGGGCTTAGCCAGTCCGGCTGGGCATAACGGCGCAGCGCTGGGTCATAACTGCGGTAGCCATTACCGGCATGATAGTGCCCAGTGAGTGGGTCGCGGCGCATGCCGTTGTAGCCGTTGACAAGCCCCTCCAGTGCCGTGCCCTCACCAAACGGCAGCAGCGGTGCCAGTTCCAGCGAGCCGTTCTTGACTTGCCCGGCAACGCCCACCTGCGGGTCGTCAATCAGCCAGCGCACCTCGTTTCCATCGTACTGGGCCAGCCCGCTGGACAGGCTGGTGGTTCTGCTGACTTTGTCATCCTTGTCATAGTGGATCTCGCCGATCAATTCATCGCCGTCGTAACGCAGCTCACAGGTGCTCTCGTCGCACTTGAGGTACTGCGCCGCCAAACGCTGACTACCGTCGTACTCGTAGCGGGCTAGGACATTGCCGTCGCTGTCGCAGACCTTGTCGAGCTGGCCGGCGCCGTTGTAGCTGAAGCGGTGTTGCCCGGCGGCATCGGTCAGGTAGCCGTTGGTGTTCCAAGTCAACTCGCGCTTGTCCTGGCCGCGGCTGATCCCCGTCAGCCGGGTCGGATCGCTGGTCGTGCCATAGGCCAGTTCCTCGGTCTGTGTTTTGCCATCGAAGCCGGTGGTGACGCAGCGGGTCAGGTTACTCAGCGCATCCCAGGTAAATTCCTGGGCTTTGACTGCATTGCCCTGAGCGTCCTTCGGGCAATGTTCGGCCGCGAGTGCCTCGCAGTCATATCGCTGCAGACGGTCAAGCATGTCGTAGGTGAAGCGCTCAATGCGTACCTGCCTCCCGTGCTCGTAGCTCGTCTTGCTGGCCAAACGACCGTCGCCACGCCAAGTCAGGCACTGCTTGAAGCACTCGCTGCCGTTGCGCAGGAAACGCCGAGTGACTTCCTGGCCGAAGCTGTCATGCTCGCTGAGCACCTGCCACTGCCCACCGGCCTTGAGCGCCTGGGCCTGGCGCGACTGCAGACGCCCCAGTGCGTCGTAGCGATGCACCACCTCCTCGTGGTCCTGGCAGGTGCGCAGCACCCGGCCCTGCTCGTCGGTGAACACGCGCTGCCAGTGACCGTCGGCGCGCAGCGTGGCCAGCGGCCGGCCACGCAGGCTCAGCCAGCGGTGGCCCTGACGCTTGGCACGCGGTGAGGTTTGCTTGACCCACTGCCGACCGGGCAGGGCCGTGCTCCCTTGGACCTGCGCCCAGCCGACCTCCATCTTGGCGTCACCGACGGGGGAGGCCAAGGTCTGTGTGCCGTCGTGCTCGGTAAAGCTGGAGAGAGCCTGGTCTTTCGCCTTGAAGCTCTGACCCTCGGCACTTCGAAGGGTGGTGAGCAGAGTCTTGTCGGGTAACGTCACGGTATCGTCCGTGATGCTGTACGCGCGGCTGCCTACCGTGCGCGAGGTCAAGGTGCTGGCGTTCTTCACCTTCTGCGTCGCCACCACCTGGCCGTTCACCTTGAGTTCCGTGGCGTGGTTGCTCAGGCCATGGTAACTGTGCTCTACGGTGGAGTTATCGGGCCGGGTGATCCTGGTCACCCGGCCCAGGGCGTCGCGCTCCAGGCTGTACTGACAGGTCTCCTTATCCACGGTGCGCTCATAGCCGATGACATCGCCTGAGTTGTCGAAGCGCTTGAGCACCTGCAGATAGGCTTTGCCTGCACTGTCGGTCACACGCTCGACCTGATCGAAGGTGCCGTCCTTTCGGTAGGTGTAATCGGAGGTGCGTTTAAGCACGCATTGCTCATCGATGCCTTCTTCAACCAGGCGTTGGCTCGACAGGTCCTGCGTCGCATACGGTTCAAACGCGAACGGATCGAACGCCGCGCCTCCTTCGTCGTCAACCTTTTCCTCGCTTTGGGCTTGCAGCAGGCTACGTATACCTGGCCCATCCAGGCCCCCTTGCTCCCTGACCCACGCTTGTGGTCCCACGGCGATCGGCATCGGAGTCATCGCCACCACGGCCTGCCCACCCGGCAAATAGTCCCACTCGCAACTGGCCAGCAACTTCCGCGCTATCGGCCCTTGCAGGCTGTATTGATCCAGCGGCACAAAGTGCTGACTGCCGGCTCTGCGCCACTCATGCCGCCAGACCCGTCGCAAGCCGTCCAGGTAGCTGCGGGCGACGTTGTTGTTTGCATAGGTATGCGTTGCCTGCTTGCCGTCATCCGAATACGTGGTGTCGGTCCGCTCGTCGGGTTTCTGGCCCTTGACCTTGCTCATGTACAGGCCGTTGCTGCCCTTCTTGAGCGCGTAGTATGTCTTTCGGGTCACCCGCTCCAGCGCATCGTACTGCCAGTGCACCTCCTCCCCCTGCTTCACCTGTTCCAGAAGACGCCGGCCATGCCGCGAGCGCACCTCCTTGCTGAACTGTTTGCTACCGGCCTCGGTGGTGCAGGTGATGCGCACCACGATGCCTTCATTGTTCGGGTTGTCCTCAAAGGACTGCAGGTTCTCCAGTTTGAATTGCTTCTCGCCCAGGTGGGTAATCTGGGTGTCCTTGACCGACCATTTATCGACGGTGCTTCCTTCCTTCCTGCTAACCAGCGAGATCTCAGTGCTGCGCTGGCGCCACAGCAGCTTGGCGGGCGAGTTAGCCAACGTCCAAGTGGCTTTGGCGTTGAGCCAGTCGCCTACAAGCGTGCCCTTGACCCCCTCGACTTCCACCACCTCGGCAAGCTCCAGCAAGTCCCTGCTGCCCCGCGTCACCTTGCGATAACCGAACAAGCGCAGGCCTTTGAGATTGCCGAAGAGGTCACACTGGTACTCAGCCATGACAGGGGCAGAGGCATGCTCCGGGATGAAAGGGCACTGCAAAGTCGGCAGCCCTTCGAGCCCCGGCACACTTTTCAGCTCACCGGACAGCCCGCGCTCATCAAATTCCACCGTGAACGGATTGTCCCCTGGCTTGGTGTAGTAACAGCGGTAAAGCGAATCCTCACCAGTCTTGTGCAGGCGCTGCACGTTGCCTGCCATGTCCTCTTCCTGCGTCGCCACCGCCACCGTGCGCCCCAACGCTTCTCGCTCGGAGTGGGGTGCGCTTGCCACCAGCCGAGTGATGCAGGCGGCGATTTTCGGTCGGTGGTGATCGTCGGTTTTACTGAAGAACCATTCGAGCAGTTCGCGCTGCCTTTCGACCAGCTCTGCCCCATCCTTTACCTTAATGTCTTCGCTTCCGGCACCGGCTTCGATGGCATAGAGCAATTTGGCATACTCATCGCCCGCCCCCGTGTAGCGGTAGCCCTTGGTTACCCTTTGTTTGCTGCTTTTCTTTTCGTTTTGCCGGGTAGCGAAGGCCAGCCAATGACCATGCTTCGAGGCAACCGCGCGCAACAGTTCGAAACGCTCTACGTAGCCGCTATGCTTGACGTTACCTTGCACCAGCAAGTGTTGCTCCCTTGCCCCATGCGGGCCGTATTCGTACTCGACGGTAACGATCCTCTGGTCGGTCCGTAGGAAGTCCCCCTCGTAGCGATAGGTCGCCACCTGGTTCTGTTGCCCATCGCCTGGCACCAAGGTGTGTATCGCCACCCGAGGCAGGCCAGGGCGTCCGTTTTTCTGCTCTTCATTCTTTGGTTGCCACGGTTGGTACCTTACGCATTCCACCGAGCCGTCAAGTTCCCGCAGGCCACACAGCACTCGGTCCAGGGTATAGTCGTCGTCATAATCGCAATCGACCTGCTGCAGCACGACGTCCTTGTCCTTGTTTTTCACGACGCGCTTGAGCGTGCGAAGCAGGTAATCCTTGAGCTCCAGCCTGACCTCGTATTTCTCGGAGTTGCTCTGCGGCCAGACCTGCATGTTCACCTTCGCAGCCTTGCCCTGAGGCGTCTCGTACTCGGCCATGAACAGGGCCTCTTCCCCGCTTTTGACCGTCAACAGCAGGAACTGGCCTTTTTCGCGCTTCCACTCCAACGTCAACTTTTCGCCGTAGGGCGATTCGATGCTAGACGGCACCAGCAACACGAACGGCTCCAGGCGTGCGAGTTCGAGTTCGAGATCGGCAATGCGCTTTTTCAGCTCAATAATGGCTTTCTCGCCTTCCCATGCGTTAACCGCTCGGTCGTAATCGAGATCCGCAGCGACGTAGTAGCAACGGGGCACGGCCGCCCATGCGATCCACTGCTGCCACTTATCCGGTAGCACGGGAAAACCCGGCCTGGACTTGTCCCGAATGGCTTTCAACGTTTTCAGTAGCAGGCCATGGAGTTCCTTGTTCGGTTCTTCCTCGTCACTGCCCTTGACTGCAGGTTTTTCCAGAATTTCCTGACGGCCGCTAGGCAGGTCAAGGGTGAACTTACTGTAATCCGCATCGCTGCGTACCACGCATGAGGCCAGCTTGATCGCCTTTTCCGCGCCCAGGTCCTTCCATTGCGCTTCGTTGAACTTGATCTGGGCGCCATCAGCCAGGGTCAGTCGCCGGTCGCGCACGTCCACGCTGGAAAAACGCCAGGCCCAGCCATCGCCAAGCCCCGCCTCATTGGCGCGCAGCGCCGAGTAATGCAAGGTCAGATCGACCGCCGGCCCCTGGCCTTGCAGCCCTTGCAAGCTGGCCACCAGGTAATGGGCGTGGAACAGCCCCGTGCGTGGGTCTACCCCGGCTTCACCGTGGCCGGTGGTGTCAAACAGTTCGGAGCGGCTGGTGTTGCCGTAGTCTTCGCAGAGGTAGCTGATATCCGTCTGCACCTTGAGTGCTTTGGGTGGGGTGAAGGTGACGGGCTTGGGGTCGTGCCAGAATTGGGTGGTTCCCAAGGCGCCGATATGGCCTACGGTCAGGGCTTCTTTGCCGCGCTCGGACTCGGGGCAGTCCAGGTAGAGGTCATACGCCTGGTTGGTCAGCGGGCCTTGCCAGGTGATGGTGTCGCCGGTGACCGATACGGGCCACATCGGAGAGAGTTCCTTACTGGCGACGACAATTGCGTATGCAAGCTTGGCGGCGACGAGTTTGAGGGCGCCTTCGGCGGCGACGAAAGCTGCGTCTCTGTAAAAGCGGTCGTCTTTAGCGGCTCCGGCGGCAGAAACGGAAGCGTGGAAGGCAACATCGGATTTGGCTCTGGCCAGTTCGTAGGTGTAGATATGCGCGGCGTTGGCGATGGCGGTGGTGTAAACGCCGCCGGTTTCTTGAGCACCCTTGATTGCGGCCTTTATAGCGGCATTCAGATTGTCCTCGTAGGCTGCCTGTCCAACAGCCTTCAGGTTGTCGTCATAGACAGCCTCGTAGACAACCTTAAGTACGACAGCTTTCAAGTCGGGGTTCAAGCAGATCTCGTTGCCATAGCCCATGTCCGTGATGCAGTTGTCGGCAAGCTTGGCAGCGGCAGCTAAGGTACTGGTTTCGGCGAACGTAACGGCGACAGGTTTTTTAGCAGCGATAACAGTCTCTACATAGGTAATGTAAGCCTCTCTGAGTTGTTTGGCCGCTGCCTGCCTCGGCACACACGCCATCACTCGGTAGCCTTTGTCGCGTGCCGCTTTATCCAGGCGAAACTCCAGCTCTGCGTCCAGCGAGCTGATGGTCACCCCCGTCATACCCTCACCGGGCTCGATGGTGAACGCCACCGGGTCTGCGGCCTCCTCGTATGGCCATTCATCAGCGTTCAGCAGTTCCCGCCGATAGTCCTCGGTCGCCCATTCGCTGCCATCGCCGACGTTATCCAGTGCGACAAGCAGCTCGGCGTGACGCGACAGCCACAGCTGCCTGCCGTCCTTGACATACAGTTCTGGCCAATGCTGCGTTTCGATAAAGCGGGCCAACGCCTGTAACCAGGCTTGCTCGTTACTGGGCACCGGAACGCAGGCCTGGGGCCTGAACAGTGCGTGGTGCAGCAAGGCTTGGTTACCGGGATGGCGCACGGTCACCAGCACGGCATCTTCCAGCGCCTTGAATGCCGGCGCCAGCAGCGGGCCTTCGACGTCGTAGTCATCGTCCGGCAACCTGGCGAAGATGCGCAACGCGTCGCCGCGCTGTTCGAGCACCGCCGCGGTCGTGTTAACGCGCAGGTAAGGCGCCACTGCCGACGTGGCCAGCGCCTCGGCCCAGGCCTTCAGCCATTTGCCGCTGGCGCGCTGGGAGCTGCTCGGGGCCCATTCGTGGTGGCCGAGCAGACGCTGGGAAAACGTATCATAGACCCAGGCATGCAGCACGCCGCCGTCGGGCACCGCCTTCGTGCCATCGAACATACGGCTGGCCCACCAGTTCACCTCGGTTACTGTCACACACAACTCGGCACACTGCGGCCCCCAGAACGCGTTGTTCACCTCGCCCGGTACCACCGTGCAGCCTGCGCCCTTCACCCCCGCCCGCAGCAGGCGGCTGTCACGGTTGACCTGTTCGCACAAGGCCTTGGCCCAGCCGCTGGCGGCCTTGGCGGTAAACAGGTGCTGCTCGTGCAGGGCCTGAGTCTTGAGGTCGCGCACCTGCAGGCTCAGGGTCTGCCCGCGGGCCAGTGGAAAGTCATCGTGACAGGCCAATACCTGGACCAGGTTGTTGTCGAACGGTGCGGTGCTGAACGCCCGGTAGTCGGCCTGGCACCACAGGCGCGGATCTTCGTGGCTACTGGAAAACGCATTGTTGTCGCTCCAGCCCCCGGCCGTGATGGGCTTGCCGGCCTCGGCGACATACTTGGTAAAGTCCTTGAGCCACTGCTTGGTGCCCAGCTTGCTGGCCTGTGCGGTGTAGTCGACATGGGTCAGCTCGCCGGTGCGGCGGTGCACCAGGCAGGCACTGACGGTTTCGCCCGCAGCCAGGGCGCGGTCTGCCTTGATCGGGCACAGGCTGTACCAGCCACCTTCGGCACTGCCCACCCGCTCCAGGCCGAAGCCCTGCATGTCGGGCATGGTGCCGTCGGTTTGGTTGGTGATCTTGTAGGGCACCGGGAAGGTCTGTTTGGCGTCGATTATCGGAAGCGCCGTCGGGGCCTCGGCTTTTGAAGCGCTTAACGCCTCCATCAGAGGCGCGAGCTTGGCGACGTCCGAAAGTGAGTAGACTGCACGGACGTGCTGCATATTTACCTGAATCGGTGTATCAGACGGTGGGCTTAGAAAATGGTCCACAAAAGAGTATTCCGACGCAAGGTCATTGCGTAGTTCTCCAAACGCGTCATCCATTGAAATGATGAGGCTTTCCACGGACGCTGGATGCGGCTCAACGGCATCCAGGTAGCAGAGCAGACCATAGGTATCTGTGCAGGCGTCTGAACCAAACGTAGTTACAAAATCTTTGACTGATGCAGGATGGAGTTCAATCAGAACTGGTAATGAAGAGGCAGACAAGAGCGCCGGATCGTCAAAGATAATGCGATAAGCGCCAGATGAAAGCATAGCGAACAGCTTACGCTTGAACTGCTGCTCCAATCCTCGATACTTCGGCTCATTCTGACTGTATCGACTTACCTTCTCACGTTCAACACCACTTATGGTATTAATAACATTGAGTCCAACCTCCGAATTATCGTAGTTAAGGATAACGCAACAATCCTGCGCCGCTGATTCCGAGAAATCATCACGGTACAAAACTTCAATGTGCGTATCGTGTGCCGCGATAAACCAGCATTTGTCGCCATTGACGCATATCGGGTCACCTCTTTTAAGGTCTGACCCGTCTATAACACTTTTATTGTAGCCATTAACAAAAATCTCCGAAAAACGAGTCATGCCTCATCCCCTGTGCGTAGTCAGTGTCGAGTTCGATGAGTCGCCCGCCATGAACCGACTGGGTTTCAGGAATCTGAATACACTTACTGATCCTGGGTGACTCGTGGGAACACTGTCCTCCTATTCCGAAAACCCGTCACCTGACAAAAATGCCAGGTGCGGCCTAGGGAAGTCACACTGGGGAGGTCTTAACGGTTCTATTGTTATCGACCGCATTGCCCGGTCGTGATGCGCTGGAAGCCCGCCTATCAGCTGTCGTGACGGCTTAAACGTTCGCCAAGGCCAACTAGCGCGTCATCCCCAATTCGGCATCATCCATCAGCGCCTTGGCCAAGGCGCTTAGATAATGTGAGGCCCAGATCAGCTGGGGGTTGTCGTCCATTACGCCGGCGATGGTCAGGTCTCGCACAACGCCCATCAGTTCTGAGGCTTGCTCACGGGCGTCTTGGCAAGGGATGCCGGGCTCGATGCAGAACAGCGGCTGGGTCTTTTTTTCGCCCTGGTAGAACTTGGTCTTGCCGACCGTGGTTTTGGTTTTTGTCGTATCCGTGGTCATTGTTCACTCTCTTCGAAGTTTTACAGCCGGGCCTCTTCGCAGTGCAAGCCCACTCCCCCTGCCTCACCCTCCGGTCATGCGCGTTTCAGTGTAGGAGCAGCCTTGTGCTGCGAAGAGGCCGGTGGCAGCCCTGAAGATTCCCGGTTTGGTCACCGGCCTCTTCGCAGCACAAGGCTGCTCCTACACTGGAAGGCGTAAGACGCGAGGATCAAACAACGCGTTAGCTGTACTTTAGTGCTGAGTCCGTGGCTGATGCGCTGGCACCTGCACCTGGATCAACGCCGACTCCAGCAGCACACGCAGTGACTCCAGCTCATGCATCGTCGCCATCATCAAGATCGACACGGGTGATTTGGGCTGTAGGAGAATGGCCTGATTTGCCACGGACTGTGCGCACAGGGCGTAGTCCGCTGCCTGGATGAGGGTGTCTTCGAGGGAATGGTGGTTGTGGGGTGGATCGGGGACTATCTTCAACATCCTATGATTCCTTCTAAGTGGCAACCACCCGCCTGCTGTCAAACAGAAGGGTGGCAGCTGTACGTGGGTTGACAGACCGGCGGAATCACGAAGCTCCGGCGCACGCAAGCGTGCCCACACGTACAGCTGCCATAAAGGACGAACCGTATGCATGATTACCGTCGCGGCCTGTCAAAGCCGTGTCGTTGATGTGCAACGACACGCCGAGACTAGAGCGCTGCCTGAACAGCCGCAACGGAAAAAAGGCGGCAGGAGTATGTTTGGGAAATGCCCTACAAGGAAGGGGTTAAATCTGATGATCTCTCTCCGAGTTTTACAGCTGGGCCTCTTCGCAGCGGTCATGCGCGGTCTGGGTAGGAGCAGCCTTGTGCTGCGAAGAGGCCGGTGGCAGCACTGAAGATTCCCGGTTGGGTCACGGGCCTCTTCGCAGCACAAGGCTGCTCCTACACTGGAATGCGTATGCCGCGAGAATCAAACAACTTTGTGGGAGCGGGTTAACCCGCGATGAGGCCAGACCAGGCAACGCAGTAGCTGTGCTTTAGTGCTGGGGCCGCAGCCACCTGTACCGCGCTGTCGCTTGATCACTCGGAGTGGATGTTCAACTTTAGCTCGTCGGCGCCTGCTTCGGCTCATTCACCGGGTCGCCGTTGCAGTACACGTACGGCGAGCCATTTTGAGTAGCAAGCAAACCTGCACCCGCAGGCACCTGATAGCGGTGCAGCTGCCCATCGTACAAACGATCGCCATTGCCCAAGTGGTAAAAGCTCAAAGGGTTAAGCGGTTCGCCTTTAAAACCCAGCCAGGTGGTTGATGCTAAGTCGCGAACACGAAACCCATAGGGCAGGTAGCTGAAATAGACCGGGGCGGTAGATTGGCCGTGCTTGAGGCTGGCGAACACGGTGCCCGCAGCATCACGCAGTTCGAACGTGCAGGTCGTTGAGTCCCACACGTCATCAGTGGCCTCTGTGATTTGCTGCAAAAAGCACGAGGGGCTGTTATTGAGCAGCACCATCCGCCGTTTCGCTGCCTGGCCGGTAAAGTGCTCGCCCAATTGTTGAACGGCGTAGATCGACCCTTCCCGGTAGTGATACACCTCCCGCTGCTCACCTAGCACCACTTCCCTGATCCGCCCCTGAATGTCATAGGCAAACTGGTAATCCGCGCCCTCCCCCCCAGCCTGGCTGCTGTATGACTTGATCTGTCCATTCGCGTGATAGCCGAGCTTGCGATTGCTGCGTTTCAAGGTGCGGCCGCGTTGATCGTTGACTTGCGGGTCGCCGTTCGATGAGATCAGTGCACCTGGGCGGTCTGGGTCATAGCCGTACGTAGAAACACCTGGCCCCTTGCTCGACTTGTGGCTGCGCGACACAACGTTGCCATCGGTGTCGTACGTAAATATCTGCTCGGTATAGGCTTTGTTGCTGCTGCTGACAGGCGCATTCTCGCCCGTGCAGTACCATTTATGCAGACGCTCATCGCTGTCGTACGTGTAATGGTCGCTGCGGTACTCCTTGTCATCGACCTTTAGCACAGACTGCTTCAGCCGCCCATCACTAAGCAACGTTCGCTCAAGGCTCAGCGTAGGAAAGCCGTCGCCACTGAAGGTGCGCGTAGTTTCATTGCCTGACGGGTCATAGGCGTAACTCACCGTGATCAAGGCGCCGCTGCAGACATCCTTGATGGTTTCCTGAGTGAGTTGGCCTTCGTCGTTGTAGGTGCTGGTTGTCTGGCATGCCGAACTGGCTGAACCGACGACGCGGTGATTGGTGTCGTACGTGAACGTTGTGGTAGTACCCGTAATGTCGTCGAAGCTGAGCAACTGGCCGGCCGCCGAGTAGATGTGCAGGGAGGTGGCCGTTTGCTTCGTACCCTTGAAGGTGGGCGCGCAGGCTTCACTGAATTGGCGCTTGGCAAGGTCCAGCGTGCCACTGTAGCCAGCAGCAAGGTAATCTGGCATGTCCTTAGGCTCAGCGTCTTGAAACAGCGTGGTGAGCGGCCCATCGCTGCCAACGGCGAGTGATTGTTGGCTCGCAAACTCCAAGCGCACGTTACCTACTGCACTATTAAAAAGAAGGAAGCGCGGGTTATTTTCTGCAGATTGATTGTCCATATTAAGCTATCACCTTTGGCACAAGAAGGATTTCGCCACCTAAGAAACAGTCACCACCTAAACTTTTTACGAGCAGCTCCACTGCGTTCACAGCGTCAGCACACCGTCAACCCGCTGCAGCACTCAGCACCTCGCTGCAGCGCTGATCATCTACTTGATCTTCCGAATAGTAAGAAAAGGAATTATACGCCGTTAAACCTTCAGCCCTAGGCGCGATGCTTTTGACTGCCGCCCTCAACGTGCCATGTTCATAGGCCATGTTCTTAAGCGCTGGGTACACTTCAGCCAACAGTGGGTTAACCTTTTCGATCCTGTCCTCGAAGGGCTCGAGATTTACCTGGAGTATCATCCTACGCAGAATAGGAACCTTACGCCCCGTCACGCGGTTGAATCGGCACTGATTAAATTGTGCAATGGGCAGCCCAATTGCCCTATCCTTCACATTATAGAAAAAAGCTTCAACGGGAAGCGCTGCGGCTGTTTGAGCCGTCCACGAGGTCACCTTGAAGTCATTAGGCACGGTGGTCTTTTCGGACGCCCGCTCAACGACCGCCAGTGCCGTCATGAACGCCTCCGTTACATTTGGCCCCTTAAGGGAAAATGCGCACCGCTTGTCGTAGGCCTTATCTTCAATGGGCGAATGAGCCTCAAACCAGGCCTTGGCATCTTTAACAATGTCACTCGACACCACACATGGCGCACTGCTGTCTTTCTTGTCCTCATACGCTCCACAACCCTTGTCTGAGCGTTTGTCCGAGGCACCATCAACGGGATAGACGCAGGTTGGCTGTAACTTCAATTGACCCGGTTGTTCTTGACCTGGCGGTGAGACAATATAACCATTGGTGTATGCAAACGCTAACCGTTCAAAGGATATACCGATGCGCACGTAACTAAACGAGGTATCGTGCGTTGCTCCCTTTCGGGCGGGATCCCACGCGTTAAAATGCTTTCCACGCGGATCGCCCACACCTCTTATCAATAAACCGGAGCATTCGTAAGCCGGGCGATTATTCGGACAGGACTCTACATAAGCTTGATAGCGCAATGTAACTTTTTTCTCTATTTCCTTACCGTATCTATTGAGCTCAGGCCATGCCTGTACAGGCCCGATCATCGCCAGCATTATCAACCCTACACAATGTACACGCATCTATTAACCTCCATTTCTCAAGAGATAATGCACTCCACTGTGCGCTTCGCACGCCCTTGAATGACACACTGGATAGTGATGATCGTCTACTGGTAAAAATGATAGGTTGACGCGAATCGACTATGAGCTGCGCTCCTTATAAAGCACCGAGAAACTCGCTCACCCTGCCTCACCCTCCAGTCATGCGGGGTCCTGGTAGGAGCAGCCTTGTGCTGCGAAGAGGCCGGTAGCAGCCCTGAAGATTCCCGGTTTGGTCACGGGCCTCTTCGCAGCACAAGGCTGCTCCTACAATGCGTAAGCCTGTTACAGCTCATCCACAAACGGCAGCGGTAGTTCGGCCATTTGTAGGCACTGCAAACGGTACTCAAAACGCAACCACAGGTGGTCAAAGAAGTACGCCGCCGTTTGGCGTTTGCGCCGGTAGAACGGTTGCTCCTCTTGCATCAACGCCAAGCGTGCCGCCCGGGCCCAGGCATGGCCGAGCAACACCATCGCTAACGCTTTTAGGAAGTCACCCGCTGCCCGGTAGGCATATTCCCTGTCATCATGCCGCACAAGCCCACGCACCCAAGCGCGCAATCCGTCACTGGCTACGTGCAACTGCTGCGCCCAACGCCTGCCTTCGGCGTCACTCGCCAAGTCCGCATCTTCCAGCACGTAGTCGAGCAGCGCTTCCAGCGCCTCGCCACGGTCGCCCAACACCTTGCGCACGAGCAGGTCGTTGGCCTGGATCTCGTTGGTGCCCTCGTAGATCATGGCCACGCGGCTGTCGCGCACGGTCTGCTCAATGCCCGATTCGGTGACGTAGCCGTAACCGCCAAACACCTGCAACGCGTCACTGGCCAGCTGGAACCCTTGCTCGGTGAAAAAGGCTTTGACCACGGGCGTGAGCAAGCCGATGCGGGCCTCCAGGGTGTGACGGGCCGCCCCTTGCGACTGCTCGGCAAGGTCGAGCAGATGGGCACTCCAATAGCCGATGGCGCGCATGCCTTCGGTCAGCGCCCGAGACTGCCACAACACCTGACGCACGGCCGGGTGGAAGGCCACCGGGTCCGCTGCGGCAGCTTGAGCACCTTCAGGGCGCACCACCGCACGCATTTGCACACGCGCCTGTGCATAGGCCATGGCACGCTGCCCGGCGCTTTCGGCGTGGGCCAAGCCCTGCAGCCCAACGTAGGTACGGGCACTGTTCATCATCACGAACAACGCAGCCAAGCCGCAATGGGGCTCGCCGATGAGCCAGCCTTGAGCCTGGTCAAAGCTGAGGCTGCAAGTGGCGCTGGCGTGAATGCCCATCTTGTGTTCGATGCCAGTGCAATGAACGCCGTTGGGCTGGCCGTGCTCAGTCAATTTGGGGACCAGGAACAACGACAGCCCGCGGCTGCCCGCAGGCGCATCGGGCAGCCGGGCCAGCACCAGATGCACGACATTGTCGGTGAGGTCGTGCTCGCCCCCCGAAATGAACACTTTGTTGCCCGTCAGCCGATAAGCCCCCGCTTCATCCAACCGCGCCTGCGTGCGTAGCAGCCCCACATCGCTGCCGGCCTGGGGTTCGGTCAGGCACATGGTGGGCAGGCATTCACCGCTGACGATCTTGCCCAGCCAGGCCTGGCGCAGCTCGGCAGAGCCAAACGTGCGCAGGCACTCGTAGGCGCCATGGGCGATGCCGCTGTACATGGCCCAGCCATGGTTACAGGCGTAGATCACTTCGTGCAGCGCCGCGCCGAGCAGCAGCGGCAGGCCCTGGCCGCCGTGCTCCACTGCGCAGGTCAACCCTGGCCAGCCGCCCTCCACGTAACGCTGGTAGGCCTGGCGGAAACCTTTCGGGGTGGTCACTTTGCCGGCGTGGAAGCTACAGCCTTCGCGGTCGCCACTCATGTTCAACGGCAGCAACTGGTGTTCTGCAAAGCGCGCGCCCTCCTCCAACAGTTGGTGAGCCAACGCGCTGTCGACGCCGGGGAACCGCTCGGATTCAGCCCAGGCCGCCGGCGCTTGCAGCCAGTGATCGATCACGAAACGGATGTCTTGCAGCGGAGCGCGATAGGTAGACACGTGAACCTCCTTTTCAGGTCTTGGCCAGTGGGTTTTCCAACAGCAAGGCCATGCCCTGGCCACCGCCGACGCAGGCCGATACCACGCCATAGCGCTGGCCACTGGCGCGCAATTGCCGCGCAACGCTGATCACCAGGCGCAGGCCGGTTGCGGCCAGCGGGTGGCCAAGGGCGATAGCGCCGCCACAGGTATTAAGCCGTTCCGGCGCGATGCCCAACGATTGCTGCACCGCTACAATCTGCGCGCCCTGGGCTTCGTTGATTTCAAAGCAGGCGATGGCGTCCAGCGCCAGGCCTGCACGCTCCAGCAGCAAACGGATGGCCGGCACCGGGCCCAGCCCCATCACCTCAGGCGCCACGCCCACCACACTGCTGGCCCGCAACCAGGCCATCGGCATGCGCCCAGCCAGCTGGTCTGCCGAACACATCAGCACCGCCGCTGCGCCATCCACCACCGCACAGCTATTGCCCGCGGTTTGCACCCCCTGCGGGTAAATCGGGGGCAGTTGCTGCAAACGCTCGAACGCGGTCGCGCGCGGGTGGCTGTCTTCGGAGACGGCTTCAACGCCACGCGGCAGGCGAATGCCGCGTGGCAGCAAGCCGGGCGCTTCGAACACTTCATTGCCAACACTGACGCACTCGTCGGCAAACCACCCTCGCGCCCGCGCAGCCATGGCCCGCGCGAAGCTCTGGGCCGCCCAGGCGTCTACGGCAGCCCGGGGGATGTGACAGTGCCGGGCGATGTTCTCAGCGGTCTGGATCATGCTGATGCCAACAGCGGGGTCGAACAGGGCTTCCCAGAGAAAGTCCTTGAAGCCGACTTCGCCGCCCAAGCGAAAACCGCCACGGTGGGTGTAGGCCACGATCGGATTGCGCGACATCGACTCGGCCGCCACACACAACACCGTGCCCGCCTCCCCCGCCTGGATTTGCTCACCCGCCTGGCGCAGCAGTTCAAAACCGGTCGCGCAGATGCGTTGCACCATCAGCGCGGGTACTGCCTGGTCGACGCCACAGTACAGCCCGATATGCCGGGGCAGCATGTAGGCGTCGAAGTCAGCCTGGGCCATGGAGCCGGCCAGTACGCTGTCGACGTCGCGCCCCTCCAGCCCAGCGCGCTGCAACACTGCGCGGCCGGCCTTGATGCCCAGGTCGGTCGGCGAGACCAACCCGAATGCACCATTGAGATCGACCCACGGCGTGCGGATACCATCGAGCAACGCGGTCGCCGCAAACGCGCGGAATTGCCCCCGGGCCGTCATGGCGCGTCTACACGTAACGGCCCCTGCCCGGCGTACAAGCTGTCGATCAGGCCCTGGCGCAGTTGCAGGACCGCACGCTGGTTGATCGAGCCTTTGTCGGTGATCTCGCCGCGGTCGATGGACGGCGCTTCGTCGGCCAGGCCCGCGAACTGGATAAAGCTGGCGTTGCCCGTGGCGCCTCGGTTGAGGCTAGCCAACAGGCTCGACAGCCAGTCCCGCACGGCAGGCGATGCCAGCACTTGGGCGTCACTGGCCTGGTCGCCAAGCCCGGCCAACTGCCGGCACTCTGGCAACCGCGGGAAGATCAGCAAGCCCAGGCATTCGCGGTCAGGGCCCAGTACCACGACGTCCAGCACATAAGGGGCACCCTGCAGGATCACCTGGGTGCGCATGGGCCCGACGCTGACGAACACCCCGGAGGACAACTTGAAGTCCTCGGCAATACGCCCGTCGAACATCAGCCCAAGCTGCGGGTTGTCGGGGTCGCACAGGCGCACGGCATCACCGCTGCGGTAGAACCCTTCGTCGTCGAACGCCGCTTCGGTTTGCTGGGATGAGCGCCAGTACCCCGGCATCACATGCGGCCCGCGAAACCTCGCTTCGAGTTTGCCGTCCACCGGCACCAGCTTGACCTCGCAGCCCGGGGCCGGCAGGCCGATGTAGCCGGCGACCGACAGCGGCCCCGTGGTGAACGTGCACGACGGCGAGGTCTCGGTCATGCCCAACCCCGCCATCATGCGGATGCGTTCGCCACAATGGGCCACGGCCACCGCGTCAAGCCGGTCCCAGATGGCCTGTGACAACCCGGCGCCGGCAAAAAAGAACAGCTTCATGCGTTGGAAAAAACGTTCGCACAGGCTGCTGTCCTGCTCCAGCGCCTTGACCAGTTCTTCCCAGCCCTTGGGCACGGTCAGGTACGCCGTGGGGGAAATGTCCTTGAGGTTGTGCAGCGTCTGGGCAAAGCCTTGCGGCGTCGGCTTGCCATCGTCGATATACAGCGTGCCGCCGTTGTACAGCACGATGCCCACATTATGGCTGCCGCCAAAGGTGTGGTTCCACGGCAGCCAGTCGACCAGCACCGGTGGCACTTCGGCGAACTCCGGAAAGGTCTGCAACAGCATCTGCTGGTTGGCGCAGAGCATGCCTTGAGTGGTGACCACAGCCTTGGGCAGCTTGGTGGAGCCGGACGTGAACAGGAACTTGGCCAGGCTGTGTGGGCGCAACGCGGCAAACGCTTGGTCGGCGCAAGGGTGTGCGGCGGTGGCCAGCACCTCGGCGAACGGCGTGCTCGCCCGGCCTGGCAGTTCGCCCTCGCCCAGCACCAGTGTCACCGAGGGCTCGAACACCGCATCAATGGCTCTGCCATAGGCGGCGTCGGCCGCGAACACCAGGCCCGGTTGCAGGGTCTGGACGATATGGCGCAGCTTGCCAAAATCTTGGGACAGCAGTGAATAGGCCGGCGATACCGGGCAATACGGGATGCCGGCATACAGCGCGGCCGAGGCCAGTTGCACATGCTCAAGGTCGTTGCCCGAGAGGATCACCAGCGGGCGTTCGGCGCTCAGGCCTTGATCCAGCAACCAGGTGGCGATGCATCGAACACGCTGCAACATGGCGGCGTAAGTAATGTGCTGCCACTCGCCATCGGCACCACGGCGGGCGACGAACGTTTGCTCGCCACGCTGTTCGGCCCAATGCAGCAAGCGCTCCATCAGCCGTGCCGGGTAAGCAGCAAGGGGTTCCACAGGGTCCAGGTAGAGGATGTCGCCTTGCTGGCGCACCTGTACCTGAGGCTGCCCGATCTTGACGGCGCGCAAGGGCGCACGCTGGGCAACGGAGAGGGTTTCGCAGACCATGAAGGCTACCTCTGCCTTAGTGCGCCCGAGGGCCGAGAGGCCCGCGGGTGCATTCGCTATTGTTGTTGTGAGTGCGTGGGTTAGATCGGGTAGTGCCGGGCGCCTTGCTGCACGGTAACCCAGCGCAGCTGGGTAAAGGCGTCGATCGCCGCCGTGCTGCCGAAGCTGCCGTAACCACTGGCCTTGACCCCGCCAAAAGGCATCTGCGCCTCGTCATGCACGGTCGGGCCATTGATATGGCAGATGCCCGACTCCAGGCGCTGGGCAAGGGCCAGGGCGCGCTGGGTGTCACGGCTGAAAATCGCCGCGCTCAGGCCAAACTCGGAGTCGTTGGCCAGGGCCAGCAGCGCTTCGTCACCGCTGGCGCGCAGCACCACCGCGACGGGGCCGAACGACTCTTCGCGGTACAGCTTCATGTCGGCATTGACCTGGTCGAGCAGCACCGGCTGCATAACGCTGCCCGTGCGCTCACCGCCCGCCACCAGGGTCGCGCCCTTGCTGACAGCGTCATCAACCAGCACCTGTATGCGCTCACCGGCCCCGGCATCGATCAATGAACCCAGCGGCGCATCGGTTTGTGCAGGGTCCGCTGCGCGCAAGCTGCGGACTTTTTCACCGAGCTTGGCGACGAATGCATCGGCCACGGCCTGGTCGACGATCAGCCGCTCGGTGGACATGCAGATCTGGCCCTGGTTGAAGTAGGCGCCAAACGCTGCGGCATCGACCGCGGCATCCAGGTCGGCATCGGCCAGCACCAGGAACGGCGCCTTGCCGCCCAGTTCGAGCACTGCAGGCTTCAAGTGACGCGCCGCCAATTGCCCAACGATGCGCCCTACATGGGTAGACCCGGTGAAATTCACCCGGCGCACCGCTGGGTGCGCGATCAGCCGCTCGACCACCGCCGGCGCATCGTGCGGGGCGTTGCTGATCACGTTGACCACGCCATCCCCCAAACCGGCCGCCTGCAACACCTGGCCGATCAGGCCATGTACCGCCGGGCTGGCTTCGGAGGCCTTGAGTACCACGGTGTTACCGCACGCCAAGGGCATGGCGATGGCGCGTGTGGCCAGAATCACCGGTGCATTCCACGGCGCGATGCCCAGCACCACGCCGCAAGGTTGACGCAGGGCCATGGCAAAGCTGCCGGGCACGTCGGAGGGGATGACGCTGCCCTGGATCTGGGTGGTCATCGACGCTGCTTCACGCAGGATGTTGGCCGCCAGCATCACGTTGAAGCCGTACCAATTGGCCTTCGCCCCCGTTTCCCCGGCCATGGCCAGGAATTCGTCACGCCGGGCGTCCAGCGCATCGGCCGCCTTCAGCAAGCGCGCGCGGCGCTCGCCTGGCCCCAGCGCAGCCCACGCGGGGAACGCCGCCTGGGCCGCTTCGACCGCCGCATCGGCGTCGGCCAGGGTGGCCGCAGCCACCACCGACACCACCTCGCCGCTGACCGGATGGCGACGCTCGAACGTGCCGCCGTCGCTGGCCGCACGGGCCTTACCGCCAATTAACAATGGCACCTCGAACATCGGGCATTCCTCTTTTCTGATTATTCGGGAATGAACGCCAAGATCACTCAGCGCTTGTAGGCTTGCAGGCCAGGCTTGATGCTCTTGTCGTCAAGGAACTGCTTCAAGCCCTGCGCACGCCCGTGCTCGGGGTCACGCAGTTGCGCCTGGTCGAGCTTGGCGTACAGGTAGTCTTCGTTCTGCTCCCAGGTCAACTCGCGGCAGCGCTTGAAGCCGTTTTTGGCGGCGCGCAGCACCACCGGGTTCTTGTCCAGCAGGTCCTGGGCCAGCAGTACCACTTCATCGCGCAGTTGCGCCAACGGCACGCTTTTGTTGACCAGGCCCATTTGCGCGGCTTTCTGCCCGTCGAAGGTCTTGCCGGTCATGATGTAGTACAGCGATTCACGGTGGCCCACGGTGTCGGCCATGGCTTTGCTGACCAGGTTGCCCGGTGGGATGCCCCAGTTGATTTCAGACAGGCCGAAGGTGGCCTCATCGGCGCAGATGGCCAAGTCGCAGGCGACCAGCGGGCTGAAGCCGCCGCCGAAGCACCAGCCGTTGACCATGGCGATGGTTGGCTTGCTGTAGAAGCGCAGCAGCTTCCACTGCCATTCCGAGGCATCGCGGCGGATGCGCTCTTGAAGAATCTCCGGGCCGGCGTCCACCTCGCGGAAGTACTCCTTGAGGTCCATGCCGGCGGTCCAGGCGCTGCCTTCGCCGGTCAATACCAGCACACGGGCGTCGGCGTCCTGCTCGACGGTTTCCAGCACATCGCGCATTTCACGGTTGAGCGTAGGGCTCATGGCATTGCGCTTTTCAGGACGGTTGAAGCTGACCCAGGCGATGCCTTGCTCGACGGTGACTTTCACGGTCTGCCAGCGGTTGTCGTATTGGCCCATCACACACCTCTTGTACTGATTGTTCGTTGTGGTTGGCCGAACATTAGCCCGGCCATTTAGTTAAGTCAATTAACCATTAACAAAATTATCTATTTAACTTCGAAGGCGTCGTAGACGACGGCATTGCCCAGGCGCATGGCACTGCCGACGCCCACCGTGCGGTTGAGCCAGGCGTACTGAGGGGCCGAGGTTTCAAAGTGCATCGTGATGCGGAACTGGTACAGGCTGGGGTCGACATCCTCGCCGGCAGCGACTTTTTTCATCACCTCGGGCGGGCCGAAGCGATAGCCCTCGGTACGCAGGTAGATCAACGCGCCGTCGTCGGTCTGCAGCAGGTAACGGGTGTCTATGATGGCGACGCCCTCGGGGGTAACCACCTGCCAGTCCGCGCCATTGTTGAGGATGGTGCCCTTGAGCCGGGGGCCTTCGAAATGCCCACCCGTGATGGGGATGATTCGCCGTTTGCCTTGTCCGCTGGTGGCGCCCAATTCCCAGATTGGTGCCACCAGGTCAACGCTGAAGCGCGCCAGCGGCTCGAGCTTGAGCGGCGGCGGTTCATAGCTCGCGGCCTGGGCCAGTGCGGCGCAGCTGCTCAAGCACAGGGCGATAAGCCCTTTACGCAGGCTCATGGCGCCACCCCTTGCGAAGCCGCAGCCTCGGTGGGCGGTGCACGCCGCCCCAGCAGCGCCATCGCCGCCACAGCCGCTACCACCAGGCCCGGCGAGGCCGCCAGCAACAAGCCCCCTACCCCGGCGCCAGCGGCGAGAATCTGCCCTGCCGCCAAGGGCCCGGCCATCGACCCCAGCCGGCCCACGGCCACCGACGCGCCCACCCCCGTGGCACGCACGTGTGTCGGGTACAGCGTGGGGGCCAGTGCATACAGCACCAACTGGCCGCCGATGGCGCAATAGCCGGCGGTAAAACCGGCCAACAGGATCAAACCGAAGGTGGTGGACAGGCCCAGCCCCGCCAGGGAGGCGAGCATGCCGGCGTAGGCGATCAACACCGCACGCCCAGCGTGCCCACGGTCCATCATGCGCCCGGTCAGGAATGACCCCGCCGCGCCGCCCAGGTTGAACAGGATTTGCACCGCGCCGGCCTGCGGCCGCGAATAGCCCTGGCCGATCAGCAGCGAGGGCAGCCAGTTCAGCAGCATGTACAGCACGGTCAGGGTGAAGAAGCATGCCAGCCACAGCAACAGCGTGCGGCTCGCCCGGCCGGGGCCGAACAGTTGCGCAGCCAGCCCGTTCTGCGTGCCGCTGGCGGCGGCCTGGGCGCGAAACGCTTGGGACTCCGGCAGCCAGACCATCAGCACAAAGGCAATCGCAATGGGCGCAAAACCGCCCACGTAGAACACCGTGCGCCAGCCCTCGCCCAGGCCCGCCATGCCAATCACCGACGCGATGGCGCCACCCAGCGGCACGCCGCAGTAAGTCAGGCTGACCGCCGTGCTGCGCAGGCGCTCGTGGGCGGCTTCACTGGCCATGGCGATAAGGATCGGCAGCGCCGCGCCCAGCCCCAGCCCGGTCATCAGCCGCGCCACCAGCAGCGATGGGTAGTCCCAGGCATGCGCGGTGGCCAACGAGAACCCCCCGAACAGCAACACGGCCAGGATCAGGATGCGTTTACGCCCCATGCGGTCCGCCAGCCAGCCGCCGACGAAGGCGCCTGGCAACAGGCCGAGCAAGCCGGCACTGAACACCCAACCCAGCATGGCGGGGGTCAAGGCGAATTCCTTGGCCATGTGGGGCGCGGCAATGCCGGTGGCTTGCAGGTCGAGCCCTTCGAGCAGCGCGACGAGAAAACACAGGCCGATCGTCAGTACCGGCCGGTGCGATTGTGCGATTGAACCACTCATGTGCAGCCCTCTTGTTGTTATGCGAATAGGAGTCAGAGCCTGAAGGTCGCACGTACCGACACCAGCGAGGCGTCGTCGCCCCCGGCATCGCGGATGGCGGCGCCGATGTCGTAGTACTTCAGGTCCAGGTCGAGCGTCAGGTTAGGCGTCGCCAACCAGCGGGTATTGACGCGGTAAATGGTGCCCACGTGTCGGCCGGTGTCGCGGGTGTTGGCGAGGATGCTCATGCCGGGCATGTATACGCCGTCATGGGTGTTCTGCTTCCACACCTCGAAGATACCGGGTTCGAAACGCAGGGTGCGCCAGGGTGAAAAGCCAAAGGTCGGGCCAATGACGAGGATGTTGCTCAAGGTGGTCAGGCTGGCCTCGCCGTACACGCCGTTGCGCGGGTACAACGGGTCGAAGGTACCGACTTTGCCATCGCCCAGGTCGCCGTCACCGCTGGCCGCATCCAGGCGCATGGCCAGGCGTGGGGCCCAGGGGTGGTTGAAGGTGTAGCCGGTGTCGCTGGACACCGCCCAGGCACGAATGGAGGCGTTGCCCAAGTGCCCATTTTGGCCGGCCAAGTCCCAACTCCAGTCCAGGGCTTGGTAGCGGCCGAACAGGCGGGTGCCGAACGTGTAGCGCTGTTCATCACCGGTTTCACCCGCCAGGGCGCGGTCGTCGGTTTCCAGGCCAAAGGCGAACAGGTCAATGTTCCAGGCCTGGGTCAACGGCAGGGTGCCGTACAGGCCATAGAACTTGACCCCGTTGTTACTGCCGTCATCCCAGCTGTCCTCGCCGGTCTTCACCGGCCGTACCGCAAAGGCATCGAGCTTGCGCCCGTCCTTGAGGTTGAGGCTGGTGCGCAGGCCGTCGAAGGTCTGGCGGATGTTGGGGGAGTCGCGGTAGGTGACGAACACCTGGTTGCCGAACGCCATCTCCTGGCGGCCGACACGGGCCGTGTAACGCCCGCCGTCAATGTCATGGTTCAGGTCGATAAAGGCCTGGCGCACTTCGTTGCGGCTTTCGTCGTTGGGTGAGTACAGGTCCTTGCCGAACGCGCGGGTGTTCTCGACTTGCACAAAGGCACGCAGCGCATCGTCGAACAGGTGCAGGTCGGCATGGGCTTGCAGGCGCTGCATCAGGTAGGAGTCGTCTTTGATCCCGCGCAGGCCGAAGAAGGGTTTGTCCAGTGAATCGGCGCGATAGCGCGCTTCCGCGCCCAGTTGCAGCCATGCGCTTTCGGACAGGCGATGGTAACGCAGGCCATCGAAAGGATCGCGGGCTTTACCTGGGTCATCCAGAAAGCGGTAATCCTCGACCCAGCGCGGCGCGCCAGGCCGCCCTGGGCGGCTGTCTTCCAGGGGGCTCGCCGCTTGTGAAAGCTGGGCGATTGATAACAGCGCCAGGGACAGACATGCCCCCGTCAGCGGCTTCGTCATCAGAATATCCTTTCTTGTTGTTGTGAAAATGGATAACTCTGTTAACGATTATTTTGTTTAACGATGATGGCGTCAATAGCCGTCAGCGCTTATCGCATACAACGGGGCGCGATCACTGTTCGCTGATCGAACAGTTTTTAAACCCGCTATTTAGGCGGATTGCCTGAATGAACCCGGACAGAAGCGTTTCAGCCAGGGTCGTCGCCGGCCTTCATTACTTGACAAGATAATTAAATAAAAAAATCATGTAGTGCACCCAACCCACAATAATAAAGAGAAAACCATGATCCCCTCCAAGCCCTTGCTCGCTTTCAGCCTGCTGCTGCTCGGCGCCAGCCAAGCGTTCGCCGCGCCAACCGTTAAACAACCCAACATTTTGCTCGTGGTCGCGGATGACCTGGGGTTTTCCGACCTGTCTGCGCTGGGCAGCGAGATTGCGACCCCGCACCTGGACAAGCTGCTGGCCGACGGGCGCCTGATGCTCGACTTCCATGCCTCACCCAGCTGCTCGCCCACCCGCGCCATGCTGATGTCCGGCAACGACCCGCACCTGTCCGGGGTCGGCATGATGGCCGAGTCGCGTGGGCGCCTGCCGGCGGGCAGCGAGGTGCAACCGGGGTATGAAGGGGTGCTGGGCGCCAATGTGGCCACGCTCGCCGAGTTGTTGCGCGATGCCGGTTATCGCACCTACATCGCTGGCAAATGGCACCTGGGCATGACGCCCGCGCAGCAGCCGCAAAACCGCGGCTTCGACCAGGCGTACGTGTTGCTGGAAGGCGGTGCGGCGCACTTCAAGCAAACCAACATGGGCCTGCTGCCCAACTACAGCTGGAGCTTCCGCCACAACGGCGAGCCGGTGGAACTGCCCAACGACTTCTACTCGACCCGCTGGTTCACTGACCGCCTGATCGACGTCATCGACCAGGGCAAGGCAAGCCAAAAGCCCTTCTTCGCGTTCGCCGCCTACACCGCACCGCACTGGCCGCTGCAAGCGCCCGACGCGTACCTGGCGCAGTACCGTGGCCGCTATGACCAAGGCTACGAACAGATCGCGCGCGAGCGGCTGCAGCGCCAGCGCAAGGCCGGGCTGGTGCCTGCGGACTTCCCGATGGAGCCACAACTCGAAGGTGTGCCCAGCTGGGCGTCGCTGACCCCGGAGCAACGGCAACAGTCAGCACGCACCATGGAGGTGTATGCCGCGATGGTGGCAGCACTGGACGCCGAGGTGGGCCGCCTGGTGGACCACCTGCGTGAAACCGGCGAGCTGGACAACACCCTGGTGTTGTTCATGTCTGACAATGGCCCGGAAAACGCCAACCGCGTCGATCCGGAATGGATCAAACGCAATTTCGATAACCGCCTGGACAACTACGGCCGGCCTGATTCGTTCCTGATGATCGGCTCGGCATGGGCCCAGGTCAGCGCCCTGCCCAGCCGCCGCTACAAGATGACCACCTACCAGGGTGGCATCCGCGTACCGGCCTTCGTCCACTACCCGGCCACGATAAAACCCGGGCGCAGCGAAGAACTGGCCAGCGTGCGCGACATCATGCCGACCTTGCTGCAACTGGCCGGTGCTTCACTGCCTGGCATCAAGTACCGCGACCGTGACATCGTGCCACCGCAAGGCACCTCGGCCCTGGCTTACCTTGAAGGCCGGGACACGCAGATCCACCCCCGCGACGAGGCCATGGGCTGGGAAATCAACGGGAACGCCTCACTGCGCAAGGGCAACCTCAAACTGCTGTTCGACACCACCGACGCTGCACCGGCGTGGCGCTTGTTCGATTTGAGCAAGGACCCAGGCGAGCACCATGACCTGGGCGCACAACAGCCCCAGCAAGTGGCCGAACTGCTGCGCGACTGGAAAAGCTACGCCCAGCGCAACAACATCGTTATCACGACCGAGGGCCAGCCTGTTTCCCCCGCGCTGGTCAGCAAGCCATGACACCCCGGCTGCTCGGGGGCGCGGCACTCGCCCTCGGCGTGCTTGCCGCCGCCTATGCGGCATGGCCCGCAGCCCCTGCACCGGCGCTGCTGTGCAGCGGTTACAGCGGTGTACCCGCGCCCCGCGAGGGGCCGTGGCGCGACGGCATGGTGCGGCTGCCCGGTGGCACCTTCAGCTTCGGCTCAAGCCGCTTTTACAGTGAAGAAGGCCCACCGCACCCGGCCAAGGTTTCGGCCTTCTGGATCGACGTGCACCCGGTCACCAATGCCCAGTTCGCCCGCTTCGTGCAGGCCACCGGCTACGTGACCCAGGCTGAACAGGGCATCGACGCGCAAGCGGCCCCTGACCTGCCCGGCACGCTGCGGGTGCCGGGGGGGATGGTGTTCAAACAGGGTGCCGAGGTATTACGGCCGGGCTGGCAGTTCGTTGCCGGGGCGAGCTGGCGCCACCCCCTGGGGCCCGATAGCCATTGGCGTGAGCGGGCAAACCACCCGGTCGTGCAAGTGACCCTGCGCGATGCCCAGGCTTACGCCCAATGGGCCGGCCGCACACTGCCCACCGAGGCCCAGCTGGAATACGCCATGCGCGGTGGCCTGCAGGATGCGGATTTCAGTTGGGGCGCTACCGAGCAGCCCACAGGCAAACCCATGGCCAATACCTGGCAGGGCCAGTTCCCCTATCACAATCAAGCGCTTGATGGTTTCACGGGCACCTCCCCCGTCGGCTGCTTCGTGGCCAATGGCTTTGGCGTGTTCGACGCGGGGGGCAATGTCTGGGAGTTGACCCGCAGCGGCTATCGCCCTGGGCATGATCAGGCCCGCGATGCCACACTCGACCCACAAGGCCCGGCGCTGGACGACAGCTACGACCCTGCCCAACCCGGCACACCAGTGGCGGTGATCAAAGGCGGGTCACACCTGTGCTCGGCGGATGCGTGCATGCGCTATCGGCCTTCGGCACGGCAACCGCAGACGGTGTACCTGGCCACGTCTCATGTCGGGTTTCGGACGGTGCGGCAAGCAGAGGGCGAGTGAAGCTGCCTATAGCGCTGCAGCCTGCGCCAGCCGCTGGGTGGCAAGGCGGATTTCATCCACATCCAACGAGGCAAACCCCAGCCGCAAGGCGTTCTCGCGGTGGCCAAACGGTGAAAACTGGCCGCCGCCACGCACCACCAGGTCCAGCTCCAGCGCGTTGGCCGCTAACTGGTCGACGTCGAGGGTGTCGGCAAACTTCACCCAAAGCGCCAACCCGCCTTCCGGCTCCTGCACCGTTATCTGCTCGCCAAAGGCATCGCGCAGGCCACTCAACAAGGTTTCCCGTCGCCGCCGATACTCCGTGGACACCCGGCGTAGGTGCTTTTTCAGTTCGCCGTCATTGATCAGGTCGGCCAACATCCGTTGCATCACCGCATCGCCCTGCCCCAGGGTCAGCACCGCTGTGCGCTCAAGCACCTCGATCACATTCGGTGGCGCCACGATAAAGCTGCAACGGAAGGTACTGCCCAACGACTTGGACAACGAGCCGATGTAGATCACGTGGCGTTGCGAACGGTCACTGGCCAGCGGCAGATAAGGGCGCCCGGCAAAGTGGTACTCATGGTCGTAGTCTTCTTCGATCACGCAAAAATCATGCAGCCGCGCCAACTCCAGCAGTTGCTGCCGGCGTGCCGCATGCAGGCTGACCGTGGTTGGGAACTGGTGATGAGGGGTGAGGTACATCATGCGCACGTCGTGCACCCGGCACAGCGCGTCGATCTGATCGACCCGGCAGCCTTCCTCGTCCAGGTCAACGGTGACCAACCGCGCGCCCAGCTGGCGGAAAATCTCCCACGCCGGCGGGTAGCTCAGGCGCTCGACCAGCACCACGTCACCCGGCTTGAGCAAAGCGCTGGCCGTGAGGTACAGCGACATCTGCACGCCTTGGGTCAGGCAAATATGCTCGGCCCCCACGTTCAGGCTGCGGTTGTGGCGCAGCATGTCGGCCAATGCACTGCGCAGGTACTGGCTGCTGCTTTCGCAGTCATGGCGCACGGTGTTGGTGGTGAAACTGTTGCGCAAGGCCTTGCGGTAATACCGATGCAGCACGGCCTGGGGCAACAGGCGATGGTCACAGGCGCCGTTATCGAAAAACAGCGCGCCAGGCCGATGTTGCAGCGCCGTCACCTGCTCGCTGTTGGTGAAGTAGGGAACGGCAGGCGCCTCGTGCAGCGCCAGGGCAAATGACGGCGGCGTGCTGTGGGCGGCCAGCGTGCCGGCAGCGAGCCGGGTGCTGACGAAGGTGCCACGGCGTTGCACGCTCTCCAGCCAGCCTTTGGTAACCGCCTCTTCGTAAGCGAGGATCACCGTCTTGCGGTTGACATCAAGCAGTTGCGCCATTTCCCGCGTGCCGGGCAACAGCGTGCCGGGGCGCAGGCGGCCCTCGACGATCGCGGTCACCAGGCCCTCGACGATCTTTCTGTACGAAGCCTGCGGCTGAGCCCCGTCGAGCTTGAGCAGCGGCCGCCATTTGCGAAGCTGGACCATGTGAATTATCCAGAACTGGAGGTTCTTATGGTCCTAGTCTAACGCAACAATCAGGCCTCTCTCGCCCCCAATTCAGCCCTGAGGTGTGTGTATGCAGCAACGCCATGTCATTGAACTGTCGCCCTCGGGCAAACGCTTCGAAGCCGCAGAAGGCTTGCTGCTCGACGCCATGCTCGCCAGCGGCCTGTCGGTGCCCTTCTCGTGCCGCCGCGGGGCCTGCGGGTCGTGCAAGGTCCAGGTGGTGTCGGGCCAGTACCGGGACAAGCAGCGCAGCGCAGACATGCCCGCGCCCTGCTACCCCCTGGCCGCCAACGAGATGCTGCTGTGCCAGAGCCATGCCTGCAGTGACATGCGCCTGGAAATCCCCGGCTGGTCGCTGGACACGCCAACGCTGGCCATCACTGCCCATGTGCTGAGCCAGCGCGCCCTGAGTGTCGACATCAGCGAACTGGTGCTGCAGCCCACCCAGCCTCTCGAAGTGCGCGCCGGCCAATACGTCAGGTTCTGCCTCGACAATGGCGACAGCCGCTGTTTCTCCATCGCCAACCTGCCAGCGCAGGACCAGGGGCGCTTGGTGTTTCATATGCGCAAGGTCAGCGGCGGGCTGTTTACCGAACGCGTGCTGCCCACGCTGCAGGTGGGCGATACATTGAAGTTGGAAGGGCCGGTGGGCGCCTGCACCTGGCAGCACGAAGAACAACGCCCGGTCGTGCTGTTCGCCACCGGCACGGGCTATGCCGGCATCAAGCCGTTGTTGCTGACGGCGCTTGCGGGCCATGCCCCGGTTACGCTGTATTGGGGCGCTTCATCGCTGGCCGACTTCTATGACGGCGCGTTCCTCGACCAGGCAAGCCTTGCCCACCCACACTTTCGCTGGCACCGCGTGCTATCGGCCCAAGCCCGCGTGCAGCAGGTCGCGCTGACCCATGCCCACCGGTGGGCCGATACCCAGGTCTATGCCTGCGGCAACAGCGCGATGATCACCAAGGCCCGCGAACAGTGCCTGGCAGCGGGCGTGCAGGCTCACCGTTTTGTCGCCGAGGCTTTCGTTGCCAGCGGCGCATCGGCGCCGGCGGCTGCGTCGCTGAACACGCTGGACCCGGTGCTGGAAAAAGTCGGCCCACGTTACTCGTTGGACGGCATGCTCGCAGCCCGCGAGCAATCGGTGCGGGCCCTGGCAGCCATCGTCAGCCAACTGAAAGTCGGCATGACCACTGCCGAGGCGTTGCAGATGGCGGCCGAGACGTTGCAGGCGATGGGCGCGTCGCACACCTGGCACCCGACCTATATCCGCTTTGGCGACGACACCGTGCGCACACCCCGCCAAGGCATCGACCCACAGCGCCAACTGCGCGCCAGCGACATCGCCGTGGTCGACCTCGGCCCGGTGTGGGATGGCTACGAAGGCGACTACGGCGACACCTTCGTGTTTGGCGAGCACCCGCTGTATCACGCCTGCGTCAAGGCCCTGCACGACGTGTTCGAAGAAACGCGCCAAGCCTGGTGCGCGGGGCTGACCGGCCGTGAGCTGTACGACTTCGCCGAACGCAGCGCCCTCGCCAAAGGCTGGCAGCTGGAGCGCAACCTGGCCGGGCATCGCATTGCCGACTTCCCACATGCCCTGTTCGGGCAGGACAAACTGGCCGAGTTGGACATCGTGCCGAGTGAGATGGTGTGGGTGCTGGAGATTCAGCTGTGCCACCCCACCGAGCCGGTTGGGGCGTTTTTCGAGGACATTCTGGTTGGCCAAAACAGCCCACTTATCAATGAACAAAGGTCATAAGTACATGCCGATTCAGCTTGCCCGATTAGCCTGACCCAACATCATGAAAACAAGGCAAACAACTGACTGCGAAAGTGAATGCCAAGCCGGTCAAACGCCCGGTTGCGGTAGGTTTTCACCGTGCTCTCCTTGATGCCCAGGTCGGCGGCGATGCCGGCGTGGGTCATGCCCTGAAGCAGGCGGATGCAGATGTTCAACTCTTGCGTTGTCAGGTCGGGGCAGCGCTGGAGCAGCTGCTGCCGAGGGTCCTTGACGGGGTTCAGGGCTTTCAGCGCCAGGTGCCCACGCAAGAGCTGCAACAACGCCGGGCTGAGCGCTTCGCACATCTGCAGTTCACGGTCGTTGAAATAGCCTTGGTCGTGGTGGCGGTAGAGGTTGAACTGCACCGGGCGCGCCTGCTCGTCCAGGTACACACTGGACAACCGTTCGATCATGCCGTTGCGCTGGTAGATCGCCTCGCGGTAGGGCCCGTGGCGGATGTCCTGTGCGACCAGGTGGCCGACTTGCCCAGGGGCCGCCTTCAAGGGTTCGAACAGCGGGTCGTAGCGATGGTAGTGCTCGATGTACGCCTGGCCGCACCGCAGCACCAGGTTGGTGTCCGGGTGGCGGGTGCCGGCCGCCAGTAGCTGCGGCCGCGCGCCGTCCATGCGCAGCACGGAAAAATGCTGGCAAGCCGCCCATTGGCCCAGGCAGTCCAGCAACGCACCGGGAAAATCGGGCGTCCCCAGCGTACGGGTCAAGTCGCTAAATGGGCGTATTTCCGCGGGCACGGTCGATGCCTGTGGGGTGCTGAGACGAATCATGGCGGCACTCGGCTATTTATTGTTTTTGGATCGAGCGAACAGGGCCCGATAAATAGTTAACCTATTAACTATCAGTCTGCCGCCAATCATTGTCCTTGTCCACCTCACGGGTGACAGCCCTGCCAGACGCTCGTCCGTAAGCTGCCCCGACAACGACAATGAGCGCAAACACCCATGGACCTCCACCCCCTCGACCTGCGCGTCACGCGCTACGCAGCCGAAGCCAAGGACGTCGTTCTGATCGAACTGCGCGCCGCCGATGGCCGAGCGCTTCCGCCCTTCAGCGCGGGTGCACACCTGGAAATCCGCGTCGCCGGCGACCTGCCACGCCACTACTCACTGCTCAATGCACCCCATGAACGCGACCGCTACCTGATCGCTGTCGGCCTGGCGCCTGACAGCCGCGGCGGCTCGCGCTTCCTGCATCAGCAACTGCGCCTGGGCGACACCCTCGCCTGCAGCCTGCCCCGCAACCATTTCCCGCTGGACGAGCACCTGCAACGTTACTGCCTGGTAGCAGGCGGCATCGGCATCACCCCGATACTGGCGATGCTGCGTTGGTGCCAGGCGCACGACAAAGACTGGCGGTTGGTGTACTGCGCCCGCAACCGGCAACGCGCCGCGTTCTATGAAACGTTGCGCGAACTGGACCCTGCGCGGGTGCACCTGCACTTCAACGACGAAGCGGGCGGCCATCTGGATACCGCTGGGCTGCTCGACACCCTGCGCGACGACGAGCACCTGTACGCCTGCGGGCCGGCGCCAATGCTCGATGCCCTGCAAGCCGCTGCGGGGCCGCGCGCCGAACGCCTGCACATCGAACGCTTCAACGCCGCGCCGGCCAGCACCGAGGGTGACAGCGGCTTCACCGTGCACATGAGCCGTAGCGACCGCAGCCTCTGGGTCGCGCCCCAGCAAACGATCCTCGAAGCCCTCGAGCACCATGGCATCGAGTTGCCGTTTTCGTGCCGCGCCGGCCTCTGCGGCAGTTGCGAAACCCGCGTCTGCGCAGGCGTGCCAGACCACCGTGACCTGATCCTCTCGGACGCCGACAAGGCCGAAGGCCGCAGCCTGATGATCTGCGTGTCGCGTGCCCTCGGCGACAGCCTGGTGCTGGACCTCTGAACCGCCCCACCCTTCTTGAAGGAGCAAGCCCATGTCACTGCCAAGCAGCAACCTCATCGCGCATGCGCGCAAGGCCAGCGAACCGATGGCCAACCGCGAAACCCCATTCATCTACAACGAGTGGTACGTTGCCGCCTTCGACGATGAAGTCGGCCGGCATTTGTTGGCCCGGCGCCTGCTCGGCCGCCGCGTGGTGATGTACCGCACAGAAGCGGGTGAACCGGTGGCCCTGGAAGACCGCTGCGCGCACCGCTCGTTCCCACTCTCGCGCAGTCACCTGCAAGGCGACACCATCGTCTGTGGCTACCACGGTTTTCGCTACGACGCCGCCGGCGACCTGACCGAAGTGCCGTCCCAGAAAAACTGCCCGCGCGGCATTGGCGTACGCCGCTACCCGCTGGTGCGCCAGGGGCCGCTGCTGTGGATATGGCTGGGCGAGCAAGCCCTCGCCGACCCGGCGCTAATCCCCCATCAGGCGTGGATCGACGACCCGGCCTGGGCCTGCACCTCCGGGTATTTCCATCACCCGGGCAACTACGTCAGCCTGCATGAGAACCTCATGGACCTGACCCACCTGAGCTTCCTGCATGCCAACACTATCGGCACCCCGGACTACGCCAGTGCCCCGTACAAACTGGACCTCAAGGAAGGCCATTACACCCTGATCCGCGAAGTGGTACCGACCACCCTGTCACCGGTCTGGGGCAAGACCACAGGCCTGGAAGGCTGTGCCAGTGCAGCCCGCATTGCCACCTCGGAGTTTCTCTCCCCGGCCCTGCACCGGGTCAGCGTGACCTTCTACGACAGCGCGCAACCGGCCGAGCAACGCCAGCAGTTTCACATTCGTACCGCGCACATCCTGACCCCGGAAACCGCCAACAGCCTGCACTACTTCATCGTCCATGGCCGCGACTTTGCGCAACACGACGAAGCCTTGGGCGACTACATGCACGAGCAGCTGTTCGCCGCCTTCAACGAAGACGTCGAAGGGCTCGGGGCACTGGAAGCCGCGCTCGACGACCGTGACGACCACCACTACGAGATTTCCGTGGCCAGTGACGCGCCGGCGGTCGCCACCCGCATGTACCTTAAGAAACGTGCCGATGCCGAACGCCTGCACACCAGCCGCAAGGTCGGCTGAAGGCAGCGCAAGCCGCCGTCCATAACAACAATAAAAGGGACAACACATGTTCAAGCCTGAACGGGGTATCACCTGCCTGCGCCTGGCCCTGCTGGCAGCACTGGGTTTGCCAATGCATGCCCGCGCCGACTTCGTCGCCGACAGCCAGGGCAGCCTGGAGCTGCGCAACTTCTACCAGAATCGCGATTTTCGCCAGAGCGGTGCCAAGGCCTCGCAAGTCGGCAACTGGTCGCAAGCCTTCATGCTCCGAATGCAGTCGGGTTTCACCGACGGGCCTGTCGGGTTCGGGCTGGATTATCTCGGCCTGCTGGGGGTCAAGCTCGACTCAGGGCGTGGCCGCAGCGGCGACGGCACGCTGCCTTTTGGCTCGCAATCAGGCCGGCCGGTGGACGACTTCAGCCACATGGGGGTTACCGGCAAGCTGCGCGTGGCCAAGACCCGACTCGACGTCGGCATCCTCACCCCGACCTTGCCCGTGGTCTTCCGTGATGACATGCGCCTGATGCCCCAGACGTTCGATGGCGCGCTGCTGCAGTCGCAGGACGTCGAACGGCTGACCCTCACCGCCGGGCAACTCTGGCGCTCACGCACCCGCGAATCGTCAGGCAGCGACCGCATGTACCTGGCCGGGCGCAGCGCCGACTTCGACAGCGGCGCCTTCGATGTACTCGGCGCCAGCTATGACGTGGGCCACGGTTTGATCGCCAGCGTCTTTCGCGGCGAACTGCACGACGTCTACCGGCAAGACTACTACGGCCTGGTGCACACGCTGCCACTGGGGCCAGGGATGTCGCTGCTCACCGACCTGCGCTACTTCGACAGCAACAGCGCCGGCACTGCCAAGGCCGGCAGCGTCGACAACCGCAACTTCAACATGATGAGCACCTTCAGTGTTGGCGCGCACAAGGTTGGCGTGGGCTACCAGCGCATGTACGGCAATGACGCCTTCCCCACCCTGAACGGCTACACCCCGCCGTACACCGCCAACCTGGTCACGATCGGCACCTTCACCAGTGCCGGCGAGGTCTCCTGGCAGGCCCGCTATGACTACAACTTCGTCGCCCTTGGGCTACCCGGGCTGAGCTTCATGACCCGCTACGTGCGGGGCGACGAGATCCGCACCAGCGCTGCCGACGGCCATGAGTGGGAACGCGACACCGACCTCGCCTACGTGATTCAGGCCGGCTACTTCCAGGGCCTGAGCCTGCGTTGGCGCAACGCGGCCTATCGCTCCAGTTACGCCAGCGACATGGACGAGAACCGGCTGATCCTCAGCTACACCCTGAAACTCTGGTGAATCCCCCTACACCTGCCCTTCGAGGTACTTCCATGAGCCAGACCTTCGAGACCCTGCAACACACGCAGAGCACTGCCAGCACCCACCGCCAGGTCAGCTGGCGGATCATGCCGCTGCTGCTGATCAGCTACGTGTTCGCCCACCTGGACCGCATCAACATCGGCTTCGCCAAACTGCAGATGAGCAACGACCTGCAATTCTCCGACACCGTGTACGGCCTGGGGGCCGGGCTGTTCTTCGTCGCCTATGCGATGTTTGGCGTGCCGGCCAATCTGGTGCTCGACAAACTCGGCCCGCGGCGCTGGATCGCCCTGATGATGGTGACCTGGGGGCTGCTCTCCAGTGCCATGCTGCTGATTGAAAGCGCCCAGGGTTTCTATGCCCTGCGTTTCGGCCTCGGGGTGGCCGAAGCCGGTTTCTTTCCGGGCATTCTGGTCTACCTGTACCGCTGGTTCCCGGCTGGGCGCAGGGCGTCGATCACGGCCCTGTTCACCCTGGCGGTGCCCATGGCCGGCGTAGTCGGCGGCCCGGTATCGGGCTGGATCCTCGAACACATGCAAGACACCGCCGGGCTGCGCGGCTGGCAGTGGATGTTCCTGATCGAAGGCCTGCCAGTCGTGGCGCTGGGCCTGGTGATACTGGCGCGGCTCGACGACCGCATCGAAGACGCACGCTGGCTCAGCGACGCGCAGAAGCAGGCGTTGCAGCAAACGCTGGCCGGCGAAGAAGCGCGCAAACAGATCAGTTCCTGGCGCGGCATCTTTGCCAATGGCCAGGTCTGGCTGCTGGTGGCGATCTATTTCGCGGTCATGCTGGCGGTCAACACCCTGGCCTTCTGGATGCCTGCGCTGATCCACGGCTCGGGGATTGCACACGACAGCCAGGTTGGCCTGCTCAGTGCCCTGCCCTATCTGGCGGGCTGCTTCTTCATGATTGCCGTGGGGCGTTCTTCAGACCACCACAAAGAGCGGCGCTGGCACTTGTGCGTGCCGATTCTGATGTGCGCGTTGGGCTTGACCCTGACCGGCCTGCAGCCGCAGTCACCGCTATGGGTCATGGCCGGCCTGGCCATTGCCGGCATGGGCGCCAGCAGCGCACTGCCGATGTTCTGGCAGTTGCCACCCGCTTATCTGGCCGGCCCGATACTGGCGCCGGGGCTGGCGCTGATCAGCTCGCTGGGCAGTGTCGCCGCTTTCGTGGCGCCTTACCTGATCGGCTGGATGCGCGACAACACGCAAAGTGCCAGCCTGGCGCTGTACCTGTTGTCGCTGGTGATCGCCTTGGGGGCGCTGCTGGTGCTGCGTACCTCGGCTGCGGTGGTCAACCCACGCTGAGGCGAGGTACGCAGGCAGGCGTGGCTAGGCCGCGCCAGCCTTCAGCAACTATCCCTCTCAGGGACGAACTGCAGTCACTTCGATCTCAACACGCCAGGCTGGGTGAGCCAAGCCTGCAATCTGGAACGCGGAACGTGCAGGCAGGACTGGCTGCTTGGCGTCTGGGCCGAAGAACTGGGTGTAGCCGGCCATAAAGCCGTCGAAGTCCATCTTGCCGCCGTTCTCCGGGCCGCCTACCAGGAATACCTGCATCTTCACCACATCCTTCAGGCCCAGACCGAGGTCTTTGAGCTGCTTCTGGATGTTCTCGAGCACATTGATGGTTTGTGCTTTGGTATCACCGAAGGATTCCAGCGAATCCTTGGCTGCCTCTGGGTGAATAGCCGACGGAACAGAGCCGCTCAGGTAAACGACGGTCTTGCCTGCGGGTACTTCGACAGCTGCCGAAATGGGGAAACTGCCTGCGCTGTGGCGCACGACATCCTGTGCATGAACGCTCCCGGCACCAGCAATTGTCAGGGCCAATGCAGCAACGGTCTTGAAAGCGACCTTCATGTGTTTCTCCTAGTTGATTACCACGGGTGATGTGCACGCCTCGACGAGGCATGCACGGTCATTCCATTGTCGTAGCGGGGTTTAGAATCGATACAGGCTAAACGGTGTTGGGTCCAGCACTGGGGCTTTGCCCAGCAGCAGGTCGGCCGTCAACTCGGAAGACACCGGGCTTTCTGTCATGCCCCAACCGGTCGCGGTGTTGATGACCAGGCCAGAGTACTCTTTGACGGTCGAGATGATCGGGTTTTCGTCCGGGGCGATCGCCATGGCGCCGCTCCACTGATCGATCAGTTTCGACTCGGCGAAGGCTGGGAATTCGACCTTCAGTTTTGCCAGCGAGGCATTGAGCTCTGGAAGATCAGGGGCCGCCGTCATCAGCCTGTTTTTCTCGAACGGCGACACTTCATCCAGCTTCCAGCTGGTTGGCTGAAGGAACGAATCGATCAACTGCTTGTTGAGCGAGACGTGAACCGGGAAGTCCGGGATGGCCAGCAGTGGCAGGTACTTGTAGCCATACATGAAGGACTCTTTGACCACCGGCGCAACCACGACGCGCGGCGAGGTGGCGTAGGTGCCGTCAGCCTGCTCGCGGAAGTAGATGTTCCCTGGCAACGCAACGTTACCGCCCGGTGCACGAGGTGCCGCGCTGATGATCTGCTGGGACTGGTAGGCAGGCAAGGTCGGTACATCGACGCCCAGGTTCTGCATGAACAGCCTGGACCAGGCACCGCCGGCCACGACGACGCGAGAGGTCTTGATGGCGCCCTTCTCGGTCACCACGTCGGAGATGGCACCTGCTTGGGTTTCCAGCCCACGCGCGGCGCAGTGGGTGTAGATGCGCACGCCCATTTTCTTGGCGTACTCGGCCATAACGTACGAGGCACGCTCGGCGTCCAGGCTGCCCGAGTCTTCCTCGAAGCCTGCGATCTTCCAGCTGGACGAGGCACCGCGCAGGCGCTGCTCAAGTTCAGTGCCTTGAATGATGCGGGTCTTGAAGGGGATGTCGGAGCCGACCTCACGGGTTTTGAGGTCGATCCACTTTCTGACGCCTTCCAGGTCTTCTTCATCGAAAGGCACTTCGACACGGCCTTGAGTGCGGTAGCTGGTGTCAGCACCAACCTTGGCATTCATTTCGCGCCAGCGTTGCTTGGCAAGGTGGTGCAACTGGAAGGTCGCATCCGGCATCTTGTAGGTCATGACCTGGCCATAGAACCGGCAGGACTGCTCGCCAGCAATATCACCTTTCTCAACGATGACGACCGACAGGCCACGCTCGACCAGGTTGATCGCGGTGGTAAGACCGAGAATGCCCGCGCCGATGACGACCACGTCTGCTTGCTTGGGCAGCACACCCTCGGTGCCTTCGACAAAACCGAACCGCGGTTTGCCGGGGATCAACCGACCCTCGCGCGTCAGCATAGGGGTAAGAATCCCCGCACCTGCCGCAGCTGCCACAACGCCGCCGCCAATCAAAAACTTACGCCTGGTCATTCCCATGACACTTTCCTTTCCTAGCATTCAGTATCGGTTACATCAGCCCGAACAACGGGCGCATGCAAGGCCGACAGCCCACCTGGCCAACTATGCGGCCATTGTGTGAGGCTGACGGTTCAAATTGAGGGCGGCTATTCTGGTGATGCTGCACTGCGGGAGGAATCGCTGGGGGCAAATACTTACTTCATGTATTTCGTAACTTTCACACAAAGGACATAAATAGTTGATATGGCGACGTGGCGACTGCGTAAGTGGCGCTGTCCACGCGTTGGCAATTAGCCGGCCACAGCTTCTTTGAACTAATTGGTTAACCCTGCACCCTAAGCCTGAGCAGCAAGACCATTGCCACTCACTAGAAAGGTTCGATCATTTATGAAACGTGAACAGATTGAAGGTGTTGCAGAGCAGGTAACCGGTAAAGCACAAAGCGCGGTGGGTCGGCTGATTGACGACCCTGCCCTGGAAGCTGAGGGTGATGGGCGCCAGGTCGCTGGCCAACTCACTAAAAGCTACGGTGACGCATTGAACAACGTTTCTACTTTTGTGAAAGAGAAGCCCATCGCAGCGCTGGCCATTGGCGCAGCCATCACGTTAGTTCTGAGCCGCCTGTTGCGGCGTTGAGGTTCAAGCGCGTGATGTTCAGCTTCCTGGGTTGATGAAGTATCCACGGCAACTAAGCCCCTAATCAAAAGGCCCGCCATTTCAGCAATGCGCGGGCGCTCTATCGTGGTAACCGGCATTGCCGCAGAATGGGGGTACTGAAACATGACAGCGTCATCGGCTGTAATTGGGGCTGCTGTGCAGCCCATCGCAGCGGCCCCCTAGGCCCTAACTGACTGACACCCAAGGAAGAAAGAATGTCGGACCACTGTGGGATGCTTGCTCAACAAAAATACCAGCTGACATCAAAAAAACTGTTCTTCGTTTTACTAGGGGTTTTCTCGCTCACGCAACTACCCCACGCCTTCGCAGAAAACGCCAATGGTAAAACCCTTTTCCTGCAAAGATGTGCGGTATGCCACGGAGCAGATATCAAGGGAACCGGGGCGTTAGCCACTAAAAGCAACCCTCCCACACCTGACCTTACAACGGCTGCCTTCAAGAAACGCCTGAACGACTACCCAGGCGTTATTGTGGCGTCAGTGATACTTCGGCCAAATGGAAACTTGATTCCAAAGACGCTGCAGGAGAACGGTGTGAAAATCCCGCCGCACGCCTGGAGCGTTCAGGATTTTCGCGATCTGAATCAATACATGACGGGTGTGATTTCAAGAACCCGTTGATCTTGAGCGCACCGGCTAGCGTACTTAAAACGCCGGCACCACATCACCGTGATAGCGATCGAGGATGAACGCCTTCACCTGCGGCGAGTTCAGCAACGCCCCCAGCTTTTGCACCGCAGGGTCGTTGGCCTTGTCCCGGCGCACATACAGGTAGTTGGCATACGGCGACTCAGCACTTTCGATAAACAGCGCATCCTTGTGCGGTACCAGCTTGGCCTCCAGCGCGTAGTTGGCGTTGATCAGCGCCATGTCTACCTGGCCCAGTACGCGCGGCAGCATGGCGGCTTCAAGCTCCTTGAACTTCAGGTGCTTGGGGTTGCTGGTGATGTCGGCGGCGGTTGCCATGATGTTGCTCGGGTCCTTGAGGGTGATCAGCCCCTGCTTGGCGATCAAAAGCAGCGCCCTCCCGGAGTTGGTGGGGTCGTTGGGGATCGCGACGGTGGCGCCGTCCTGCAGCTCGGCGACCGATTTGATCTTGCTGGAATAGGCACCGAACGGTTCGATGTGCACAGCCACGACCGGTACCTGATCGCTGCTCGGGCGGTCTTTCTGGTACGCCTCGTAGTAAGGCTTGCTCTGGAAGTAGTTGGCGTCCAGTCGGCCCTCGTCAACCTGGCGGTCTGGCTGGATGTAGTCAGTGAACACCTTTACCTCGAGCTCCACCCCCTGCTTGGCCAATTCGGGTTTGAGGAACTCGAGGATTTCGGCGTGAGGCACGGGCACCACGGCGATCTTGAGCGTTTCAGCCTGTGCAGTACCGAGGGTGGCCGCCAGCAGGGCAAGCGAAAGTGCAATGCGCTTCACGAGAGTGTTCCTTCGAATCGTTTGAGGGTGAAAGAGGACAGGTCAAGGTCGGTGGAGCCCCGGGTGCACCACTGTGCAAAGGCTTCGCCCAAGGCAGCCGAGTGTTTGAAACCGTGGCCAGAACAGGCCGACACCACCAGGGTGTGCTTGAGCGTGGGGTGTTGGTCGATGATGAAGTGCCTGTCCGGGGTAACGGTGTAAGCGCACACGGCCGACTTGAGGACTTTGTCGGTAACCCCGGCAATACGGCCTTGCACTTGCTGCTCGTACATTGCGCGAGCTTGTTCGGCAGACACACTGCGGTCCAGCAAGTCGGGCTGCGAAGCCGTGTGGTACTGGGCCGTGGCAATTTTCAAGCTGCCCTCGCCGGGCTGCGCAGGGAAGCCGTAGTTGATGTTGTTGTCGCCGCGCCCATGGGTGAGGATGAACGTGGGCGATGCGCCCTCCAGGCCTGCACCCGGCTCAAGCTCAAACCAGAACAGCATTTGCCGGTAGACACTCAGCAACCGGTCGAAGGGCTCACCCAACAACCCGCCCGCCCAGTTACCGGCGCTGAACACCAGCTTGCCGGCCTTGACCGTGCGCAGGTTGGTGGTAACCGTGACGCCGTGCTCATCCGAGCGGATGCCGGTCACCGTTTCGCCGGTGTGCAATGTGGCGCCGTGCTGCGCTGCCAGGCGCAACTGCACCTCGATGCAGCGCTCGGGGCGCACGAAACCGCCACCGGGCTCGAAGTAGCCGATCGCGTCATCGCGCACGTGTGCGAATTGTGGGAAGCGCTGGCGGATTTGCTTGGCATCGAGCACTTCGTGTTCGATGCCATAGGCCTTGGCCAACCCGATGGTGCGCAGGGTGAAGTCGCTTTTATCGTCGGGGTCGAAGTCGGGGCTGGACGTCAGTGCGAGCAGGCCAGACTGTTCGAACAACGACTCGCCGGACAGCGCTTCCAGTTCTCGCCAGAGCTGCTGGGCCCGTTTGACGATGGGCACATACTGCGCGCCCTCGCCTACAGAAAGCCGGGTGATGCGTGTATCGCCGTGGCTTGAGCCAAGGGTATGCGGGGGGTGATAGCGGTCGATACCGACCACATCGACACCCGCCTTGGCCAACTGATACACGGTGGCGGCGCCCATGGCGCCCAGACCGATGACGATGACTTCACAGTGCTCCACGGGCAGCGCTCGCTCAAAAAGGCGCTAGTTGAAAGCAGGCGGGCTCGGGAGACAAAGAATTAAAGGGTATATCGTTATGCCTATGTGTTCTCTGGAAGGCCTGAGCCAGAGCGGGTCCAGACTTTCAGGAGCCGGCTTGCCCCACAGGTAACTGCGCAGGCTCAGACCTTGTGACGACCCTGTGGGAGCGGGCTTGTCCCGCGAATGGGGCTACGCGGTGCATGGCACCGGCTTCGCCGGTGTTCGCGGGGCAAGCCCGCTCCCACGTGCGTCAATTTTTAGACATTGCGCAAGACAGTTGCTCCCATAGGCCTCACCTGAATCAATTGATAGGGGCGGATGGTCTTGACCTTGGTGCCTTCAATCCAAGTGGTTGATGCACACCACCTTGGGCTGGGTCATGTCCTCATAGGCAAACCGCACCCCTTCGCGGCCCAGGCTGCCGTACTTGAAGCCCCCAAACGGCATGGCGTCGAAGCGGTAATCGGAGGAGTCGTTGATCATCACGCCACCGGCCTCGATCCGCCGCGCCAGCTTCAGCGCCGTCGACAGGTCTCGGGTGAATACCCCTGCATGCAGGCTGTATTCCGGGGCATTGGCCAGGGCAACGGCCTGGTCGAGGGTGTCGAACGGCTCCAGGATTACTACGGGGGCGAACACTTCCTGCAGCCAGATACGGCTGTCGTGGCTGACCGTTTCCAGTACCGTAGGTGCGTACAGAGCACCTTGCCGGCGATGACCGCAAAGCAGCGTCGCCCCCTGCCCCAGCGCCTCTTCCACCAGTTGCTCGGTACGGCGGGCCGCCTGCTCGGTAACCATCGGGCCGACATCCGTGTCCGGGCTGGCGGGGTCACCCAGCTGCAAAGCTTTGGATTGCGCGACGAACTGCTCGCGGAAGGCTTCGTACACCGCGCGCTGCACCAGAATCCGTTGCGTGCCGATGCAGTTCTGCCCCGCCGCCCAGAAGGCCCCAGAGACACAGGACTCCACGGTCGGCCCCAGGTCGCAGTCTTCCAGCACCAGTACAGGCGCATTGCCGCCCAGGTCCATGGCGAGCTTTTTGAGCCCTGCGCTGCGGGCGATCGATTCGCCGGTGGCAAAACCGCCGGTGAACGAAATCATGCGCACCTCACGCAACTCGACCAGCGCCTTGCCCAGTTCGACACCACCGGTTGCCGTGGTCACCACGTTTTCGCCAAGCCCGGCCTGCACCAGGCAATCGACCAGTTTCAACGCCGACAACGGCGCCAGCTCAGACGGCTTTAGGATCACCGCATTGCCCCCGGCAATCGCCGGGCCCAGCTTGTGCGCCACCAGGTTCAGCGGATCGTTGTAGGGCGTGATCGCGACAATCAGGCCCAGCGGTTCGCGGCTGAACCAGCCTTGGCGGGCTTCGGACCCTTCATACGCTTCGAACGGCACCACCTCCCCGGCATTGCGCCGGGCTTCTTCGGCGGACAGCTTCAGCGTGTTCACACAGCGCTTCACTTCCTTCTGGGCCTGACGCAGGGTTTTACCGGCTTCGGCCACGATCAAGTTGGCGAACGCAGCCGCATCGGCTTCGACCAACCGCGCCGCTTCTTCAAGAATGCGCGCGCGACGGTGCCGGGGCATCGCTGCACTTTCAAGGCACCCCGCCCGTGCGCGTGCCAGCAAGGCGGGCACGGCCGTGGCGTCCAGATTGGGCACACGCCCCACCAGACGGCCGTCGAAGGGGCTGAACACGTCGATGTGGCTCGGCGCTACAGCGTGAACACTGGCCATGCGAGATACGCTCATAAAGGCTCCGTTACTGACGCGGGGTGGTGTGCAGGGCGATGATGTCGGAGAGCAAGGCATAGGCGGTTTCGATACGCCCTGCGCCCGGCCCGGACACCGTGACCGCCCCCAGCAGCGCGCTATTGAACGACACCGCATTGACCGCGCCGTTGATGCCGGCAAGCGGATGATCGAGCGGCAACAGACGCGCTTCGACACTCGCGGACACCGTGCCGTCAGCACCCTTGCTGGCAGCGCCAATCAGTTTCCAGCACTGCCCCGTGGCCTGCGCCTTGACGATATCCGACGCGCTGATGCCGCTGATGCCCGAGCACATCACGTCGCTGACGTTCAAGCGCGCATCCAGCAACTCGTTGGCCAGGATCACCACCTTCAGGCGCACGTCAAAGCCTTCGACGTCCGCCGTCGGGTCGGCCTCTGCGTACCCCAGTTGCTGCGCCTGGGCCACCGCATCCGCGAACGACATGCCGTCTTTCATGCGGGTAAGGACGTAGTTGGAGGTGCCGTTCAGAATGCCTTCAAAGCCTTGAATCTGCGAACCTGCCAGGGCCTGCTTGGCCAGGCGGATCACCGGGGTGCCGCTCATGACCGCGCCTTCGTATTCGAACGCGACATTGTGGCGGCGCGCCAGCGCCTTCAGTTCGGCGCCGTGCAATGCAATCGGCCCCTTATTGGTGGTCACCACATGGATGCCACTCTCCAGCGCCCAGCGACAGAAGGTGGCCGCCGGCTCGCCATCGACCGGGTTGGTGAAGGTAGCCTCAGCGATGATGTCCGCGCCGGACTGCTTGATGACGGTCTCGTTGAACGCCTCGGCAGTGCCCCCTGCAATCAGGGCGAGCGCGCCCTTTTCGGCGGGCAAGGCTGCCAGCGCGGCAGCGTCCAGGCCATTGCGGTCGACCACCGAACCGAGGAACAGGTCGGTGACGCCGACGATCTTCAGGCTGAAGCCGAGGGTGGCCTGCCAGCTGTCATTATGCGTTGCGATCAACTGGGCCAGGCCTCTGTTGACACCGCCAAAACCGACCAGGGCAATGTTGTATTCAGTCACGAAGGCATTCCTTTTTGCTGTTGTTTGATGGGCCTAGCGTACGAGCCGGTTACGGGCAGTTGAATAGGCCAAAGTGCCGTATTTATTGGGCGTTCTGCCCACACGCGAAATGGCCGCCTGAATTGCGGGGGCTGCTCTGCAGCCCTTTCGCGACACAAGGCCGCTCCTACAGAAAGGGGCACGCGCAGGGGAGAATGGGGGTTAGAAGACAGCGGAGAGAACAAACGAGGTAACGGTGTTTTCAACACCCGGCATGCCGGCGATTTCTTTCCAGACGGCGTGGACCCGTTCCGGGGTCGCCGCAGCAACCCTCAGCATCAAGTCGAACTCGCCACTGAGCACTTCGCACTGGATCACTTCAGGGAGAGTGCGCAATTTGGCCAGCACGTCGTCACCGCGCATGCGGTCGTAGCGATAGACGAAAATCGCCGCGCTGATCAACGATGAAGGGCGGCGGGAATCCCCCAGCCGAACGGTGTAGCCCTGTATCGCGCCATCGCGCTCAAGCCGTTCGATACGCTGGCGCACCGCATTGCGCGAGAGGTTGACCTTGGCCCCGAGTTCGGCATGGGCGATCCGCGCATTGGCAGTCAATTCGGCGAGAATGCGCTCGTCCAGCGGGTCGAGGATGCGTTTCATGCCGGCCTCGACTGCGCTGCCAGCAGGGCCTGGCACAAGCCATCAAGGTCCCCTCTGCACAAGGCTGGCGGCCCGTCCTGCACCACGGGCTGCGGTGCAAGCTCACCCTCCCACACGCCCAACTGCGCCAACAGCGCAGCCGACTTGGCCGGCGCAATCTGGCCCAGGGTCACCATCGGTGCGCCGAGGCTGCGTCGATGCATGCGGCCGGCCAGCGCGCCGACAGCCGTGTGCGGGTCGACCAGCGCTGCGGCTTGCGTGCGCAGCTTGATGACTTCGCGGCGCACCTCGGCCTCATCCACCGCATAAGAGTCGAACAACACCCGCGCCTGAAGCCATTGCGCATTGCCGATGCTTAATTCACCGCAAGCCTCGAACTGCGCCATCAGTGCCGCAACGCTGCTGCCACTGCGCCCGTACAGCTCCCAGATGAAGCGCTCCAGGTTCGAATAGAGCGAGAAGTCCATGGCCGGTGACAATGTGCGCTGACTGGCGTGCGGCGCGTAGCGATTGCGGTGCAGAAACCGGTGGAGGGCATCGTTGCTGTTGGTCGACACGATCACCTGGTTGATCGGCAGGCCCATTTTCTGCGCAATGAAGCCGGCGTAGATCTCTGCGAAACTCGCTGCGGGCACACTGAACCCGACCGGGCGGGTGCCGCCCCCCAGTTGCAGCGCCGCGTGGAAGTAGAACACGATCTGGGCAAGTACCCCGACCCAGTTGGTGGAGTTGAAACACACCGGTATCAACCCTTCCAGCGGCCAGGCACGGAACAGCCGCGCCACCAGGGTCTGGCAGTCATCGAAACTGCCATCGACGGGTATCAGCTGAACACTGGCAGGGTCACCCGCCTGCAAGGCGGCCAGGCGGTCTGCCGGGATCTCGTTGCGGGGGTAGAGAATCGCCAGGCGCACCTTCGGCCTGGAAGCGAAGGCTTGGATGGCGGCAATGCCGGTATCGCCATTGGTGGCACCGACCACCAACGCCGCTTCGTCCGACTGCTCGAGAAAGTGGCTGACCAGCCGCGCCTGAAGCTGTGCGGCAAAGTCCTTCGAGGTGTGGGTAGGGCCATGAAACAGCTGCAGGATCCATTCGTTATGGCCAATCTGCTGCAGCGGCGTGATGGCACGATGGCTGAAGGCCTTGTAGCTGTCGCTGAGCAGCGCCCGCAAGGCTTGATCATCGATGGCATCGCCGACAAAAGGCGCGATCACCCGCCAGACCAGCTCATCGAACGGCAGCCATGACCAACTGGCAATCTCCTCCGGGCTGATCACCGGTAAGTGTGCTGGCACATACAGCCCGCCATCAGCGGCAGGCCCCGACAGCACCACCTCACGGAAGTCCGCCCGTACATCACCGTTGCGGGTACTTACGTAGTGCATGAAAACTCCACAGGGTTACAAAGGCCGGTGCGCGTGTGCCACCAGCCAGGAAGAAAACAGCGCGGCATCGGGCGGCAATGGGCGGCCCTGCTCGCGTACCAGGTAAAACGACTCGCTCGCTTCGATGCGCTGGCTGAACGGCGCGACCAGTTGGCCGTCCCTGAGCAGGTCCTCGACCACCGAGGACCGCGCCAGCGCCACCCCCTGCCCCAGCTCGGCCATGCGGATGGTGGACACCAGGGTGTCGAACTGCAGCCCGCGCGAATAATCGACATCGTCCGCGCCCACCCGCTTGAGCCAATACCCCCAGCCCTCTTCATAGCCCAGCACATGCAGCAGCGGGTGGTGCCTGAGGTCGCGTGGTTCGCGAATGGCCGAGCGCGCCATCAGTGCCGGCGAACACACCGGCACCAACACGTCCCAGGTCAAGCGTTGGGCATGCAGGCCGGGCCATTCGCCATTGCCCCAGCGCACTTCAAGGTCGTCCTCGCCATCGGGCGCCTTGACCCAGAGGTTGCTGATGTAGCGGATATCGATGTGCGGGTGCTGGCGGCTGAAGTCCGGCAGCCGCGGGGCAAGCCAGTACTGCAGAAACGACAGGCTGCCACGCACCTTCACGGGGCCGCGCTTGTGCTGGCCGAAAATCTCGTTGGTGCCCACCGCCAGGCGGCTGATCGCATCCTGCACCACCGGCAAGTACGACTGCCCTTCTTCGGTCAGGCCCAGGCCCCTGGGCAAGCGCTTGAACAAGGCCACGCCCAGGTGGCTTTCGAGTTGCCGAATCTGCTGGCTTACCGCGCCTTGGGTCAGGTGCAGTTCCTCCGCCGCGTGGGTAAAGTTCAAGGCGCGTGCCGACACTTCGAACGACCGCAGCCAGTTGAGCGGCGGCAGGGATTTTTGCTTCATCGACACGACCTCGTTCACAGTTGAATCCGTGCATCATGAACCGGTTTGTTCAGGTCGCGCCAACACCCGCGCCTGCCGATGCCGCAGCCGCCAGGCGCTGTGCACGTTTGTTGCGGGTCACCCAGTAGACGAAGTAGCACCAGGCAATGAACGGGATGCCGAAATACAGGGCAACACGCTGCTCCGGGTCGAAGGCAATGCCGACACACGCCAGCACGCAACAGGCAATCGCGCCCAGCGGCACCCACGGGTAGCCGCGCACCCTGAAGTGCAGGTCTTCGACCCGGCCGCCATTGGCCACATAGTGCCGGCGGAAGGCCATCTGGCTGGCGGCGATGCTCATCCACACCACCACCACCGCCAGGCCGGAAATCGACACCAGCGCCAAGTACACCGTGTCTGGCGCCAGCACGCTGCTGAGCAACGACGCCGCGGCGCCGGCCATGCTCAGCATGATGGCGTTGACCGGCGTGCCGCGTGGCGACAGGCGGGCGAAGCACTTGGGCATATGGCCCTGGTCACTGAGCGTCCACAGCATCCGCGAGGCCGCGTACAACCCGGAGTTGGCGGCCGACAGCAGCGCGGTGAGGATCACGAAGTTCATGATGTCTGCCGAGTACGGAATGCCGATCAGGTCGAAGACCATGACGAACGGGCTTTCGACCAGGCCTGCCTGTTCACGCGGCAGCAAGGTGGCCAGGACGATGATGGTGCCGACGAAGAACAGCGCCAATCGTACTACCGTAGTACGTATTGCCTTGGGCACGCTGTCCTGTGGGTCTTTTGCCTCACCGGCGGCAATGCCGATGAGTTCGGTGCCGGAGAAGGCGAACGACACCGCCAGCAACGTCATTGCGATCGGCAGCAAGCCGGTCGGGAATAAGCCTTCGCGGGTGAAGTTGGACAGCCCGATGCCCTGCACGTGCTGCACATCGAGCAGGCCAAAAATCGCCGCCCCGCCGATGGCGATGAAGGCGATCACCGTCAGCACCTTGACCAGCGACAGCCAGAATTCGGTCTCGGCAAACAGGCGTACCGACACCACGTTGCTGACCAGTACCGTGATCGCGAACAACGCGCTCCAGATCCACACCGGCGTGTCGGGGAACCAGCGCACCATCAGGATACCCGCCGCGGTGAACTCCGAGCCGATCGCCACCGTCCAGGTCAACCAGTACAGCCAGGCCACCGTGTACCCGGTGCCAGGCCCCAAATAGCGGGTTGCATAACTGCTGAACGAGCCAGTTTCGGGCATCTGCACCGCCAGTTCACCCAGGCAGACCATTACCAGGTAGACCATGACCGCGCCGACGATATAGGCGATGACCGCGCCCAAGGGCCCGGCCTGGTTGACCGTGTAGCCTGACGTCAGAAACAGGCCAGTGCCGATCACGCCGCCCAGCGCCAGCATGACGATGTGGCGCGTGTGCATCTCTTTCTTGTACCCGGCCGGGTGGCCCGACGCCGCGTTTGAGTGTTCGGTGGACATAGTTGAGTTCTCATGAAGTGGCTGGCACAGCAGCCGGCAGGTGGCCCTGAGGCCGCCACCGTCGCTGTGTCAGCGGCTGTTATTGTTATGGCTTTCATGAATCATGAAGGGCGTGCCCGACGCCTCAGGTCGACACTTCGACGTGCCGGCCACAGGTGTCGCTGCCCTGCCCCTGCGCGCGTTCGACCTGCACAGCGGCGAACGCCTGGCGCAGGTCTTCCAGCAGGTCGGCGGTATCCTCGATGCCGACCGACACCCGCACCAGGCCTTCTGAGATGCCCAGTGCCTGGCGCTCTTCCAGGGTGTTTTCCACGTGGCTGGTTGTCCGTGCCGGCCCGTAGATGGTTTCCACCGCACCCAGGTTGCCGGCGCGGTGGGCGTAGCGCAGCTTGGGCAGCAACTTGACGACGGTGTCCATCCCGCCTACCAGCACGAAACTGACGATGGCGCCAAAGCCGCGCATCTGCGCACTGGCGATCGCGTGGCCTGGGTGCCCAGGCAACCCGGGGTAGTTGACCGACTCGACCAACGGCTCGCTGCACAGGTACTCAGCCAGAGCCTGGGCGCTGGCCTGCTGCTGGCGCAGGCGCAGTGCCAGGGTCTTGATGCCGCGAATGATCAGGTACGCGGAAAACGGGTCCAGTGAAGCGCCGTTGATTTCGCGGTAGTGACGCACCTGCGCCATCAAGGCTTCGCTGCCGCAGACCACCCCGCCCAGCACATCGCCATGGCCGGAAAGGAACTTGGTCGCACTGTGCACTACCACATCGACGCCCAGCAGCAGCGGGTTCTGGTTCAGCGGCGTGGCGAAGGTGTTGTCGGCAACGACCAAGGCGCCCACACGCTTTGCTGCGGCCACCAAGCGGCGGATGTCGAGGATTTTCAGCGTCGGGTTGCTCGGGGTCTCCAGGTAGACCACATCGCAACCCCGGGCGATTTCACGCTCCATGGCGTCGGTGTCGAGGGTGTCGCACAGCGTCACTTCGACGCCCTGACGGGGGAGGAATTCTTCGAATATCTTGTTGGTGCCGCCGTAGCTGTCGCGGGTCGAGACCACGCGTTTGCCGTTGCACAGGAAGGTATGCAGCACACCGCTGATGGCCGCCATACCGGTGCTGAAGGCCACGGCCGACTCGGCGTGTTCCAGTGCACAGAGTTTGTCCTCGAGGACCGCAACCGTCGGGTTGCTCATGCGGCTGTAGATGAAGCCCGGTTGCTTGCCCAGCGCGATGTCGTACCAGGCGTCGATATCCTGATAGCCATAGGCGGCACTGGCGATGATCGGGGTTTGGGTGGCATTGAAGGGGTGCTTGACTTGTTCCCCTTCCCACACCACCCGCGTCTCGATACCCGGCTGCACGCCGTTAGCGACCTTTGCTTGGTTATTCATGTCATTGTCTCGCATCGATGAAACACGGCGGTGTTTCGACTGGTCTGCGAGGACTATAGAGCGCACCTGCGCCCATGAAAAACGATGCAATTGGGCCCTAAGGGGCGCTTATTTTAATGGCTTACCAAGCCGCCTGCGCCGGGCAAGCCATCCGGGTTTTACGCATTACCCGGTAGGAGCAGCCTTGTGCTGCGAAGAGGCCAGTGATAGCAACGAACATTGTTGTGTTTTCACCGGCCTCTTCGCAGCGCAAGGCTGCTCCTACACAGATTTGGGGCGCAGCGCCACTGCACGTGACCTGCGGTTTGGAAAACGCCGATCTTGGTTCTTGCCACCGGCCTCTTCGCAGCACAAGGCTGCTCCTACACGGAAAGCGCCCCTTGAATGCCCGCAAGTGCCTGAAGAAAGTGTTGCGAAATCCCCCTCACTGCGTCAAAACCCGGCGAACGCGCTACACTGCGCGTCCCTGCGCCCGCAACAAGGGCGCGAAGCCGCAGATTCCGGGGGCAGCATGTCGGGTTCCATCCTCTATATCCATGGCTTCAACAGCTCGCCGCTGTCCAAGAAGGCGCGCCAGCTCGAGGCAGTCATGCAGCAGTTGGGCTTGTCCGACCAATTGCGTGTGCCGGCGTTGCACCATCACCCACGCCGGGCCATCGCCCAATTGCAGGGCGCCATCGCCGAACTGGGTGCGCCCTTGCTGGTCGGCAGTTCGCTCGGCGGCTACTATGCCACCTATCTGGCAGAGCGCCACGGCCTCAAGGCCTTGCTGATCAACCCAGCGGTGGCACCCCACCGGTTGTTCGATGGCTACCTGGGCACCCAGCGCAACCTCTACACCGATGAGGCCTGGGAGCTGACCCACGATCACGTGCAGGCCCTGGCCGAGCTGGAAGTGCCAGCCCCCGAGGATGCCAACCGCTACCAAGTGTGGTTGCAGACCGCTGACGAAACCCTGGATTATCGCCACGCCGAGCGCTATTACCGAGCGTGTGCATTGCGCATCCAGGCCGGCGGCGACCACAGCTTCCAGGGCTTTGTCGAGCGCCTGCCGGCACTGCTGGCCTTTGCCGGGATTGCCCCGGGCGCGTATGCGGCGCTCGACTTTTCCGTGCTCTGAGCTTTGTATCCAGCACTTTTGCATTCACCTGACTGACGACGAGACCCCATGGCCAATCCCAGCGCTAGCGCCTATAACGCAGACGCCATCGAAGTCCTCTCGGGCCTTGATCCGGTCCGCAAGCGACCGGGCATGTACACCGACACCAGCCGACCGAACCACTTGGCCCAGGAAGTCATCGACAACAGTGTCGACGAAGCCCTGGCCGGTCACGCCCGTTCGGTGCAGGTCATCCTTCACGCCGACCACTCGCTGGAAGTCAGCGACGATGGCCGCGGCATGCCGGTGGACATCCACCCCGAAGAAGGCGTGTCCGGTGTCGAGCTGATCCTGACCAAGCTGCACGCCGGCGGCAAGTTCTCCAACAAGAACTACCAGTTCTCCGGTGGCCTGCACGGCGTGGGTATTTCGGTGGTCAACGCCCTGTCGACCCAGGTGCGCGTGCGCGTCAAGCGTGACGGCAACGAGTACCAGATGACTTTCGCCGATGGCTTCAAGGCCAGCGAGCTGGAAGTGGTGGGCTCGGTCGGCAAGCGCAACACCGGCACCAGCGTGTACTTCAGCCCCGACCCGAAGTACTTCGATTCGCCAAAATTCTCCATCAGCCGCCTCAAGCACGTGCTCAAGGCCAAGGCCGTGCTGTGCCCGGGCCTGCTGGTCAGCTTCGAGGACAAAGGCAGCGGCGAGAAGGTCGAGTGGCACTACGAGGATGGCCTGCGTTCCTACCTGGTCGACTCGGTCAGCGAGTACCTGCGCCTGCCCGACGAGCCGTTCTGCGGCAGCCTGGCCGGTAACAAGGAGGCCGTGGACTGGGCCTTGCTGTGGCTGCCTGAAGGCGGCGACAGCGTTCAGGAAAGCTACGTCAACCTGATCCCCACCGCCCAGGGCGGCACCCATGTCAACGGCCTGCGCCAAGGCCTGCTGGATGCCATGCGCGAGTTCTGCGAGTTCCGCAACTTGCTGCCCCGCGGGGTCAAGCTGGCGCCTGAAGACGTCTGGGAACGCATCACTTTCGTGCTGTCGATGAAGATGCAGGAGCCACAGTTCTCCGGGCAGACCAAAGAGCGCCTGTCGTCCCGTGAGGCGGCCGCCTTCGTTTCCGGCGTGGTCAAGGACGCATTCAGCCTGTGGCTCAACGCCCACCCCGAGCTGGGCATGCAACTGGCTGAGCTGGCCATCAGCAACGCCGGCCGTCGTCTCAAGGCCAGCAAGAAGGTCGAACGCAAGCGCATCACCCAAGGCCCGGCGCTGCCGGGCAAACTGGCGGATTGCGCAGGCCAAGACCCGATGCGCGCCGAGCTGTTCCTGGTCGAGGGTGACTCTGCCGGTGGTTCGGCCAAGCAGGCGCGAGACAAAGAGTTCCAGGCGATCCTGCCGCTGCGCGGGAAGATCCTCAACACCTGGGAAGTGGACGGTGGCGAAGTCCTGGCCAGCCAGGAAGTGCACAACATTGCTGTGGCCATCGGCGTCGACCCGGGGGCTGCCGACCTCTCTCAGCTGCGCTACGGCAAAATCTGCATTCTCGCCGACGCCGACTCCGACGGCTTGCACATTGCCACGTTGCTGTGCGCACTGTTCGTGCAGCATTTCCGCCCACTGGTGGAGGCCGGCCATGTCTACGTGGCAATGCCGCCGCTGTACCGCATCGACCTCGGCAAGGAAATTTACTACGCCCTGGACGAAGCCGAGCGCGACGGCATCCTCGATCGCCTCGTAGCCGAGAAGAAGCGCGGCAAGCCGCAAGTCACGCGATTCAAGGGGCTGGGTGAAATGAACCCGCCACAGCTGCGCGAAACCACCATGGACCCGAACACCCGGCGCCTGGTGCAGCTGACGCTGGACGATGTGCAAGCCACCTGCGAGTTGATGGACAAACTGCTGGCCAAGAAGCGCGCTGGCGACCGCAAGAGCTGGCTGGAAACCAAAGGTAACCTTGCCGAGGTCATGGTTTGATTCGGCTGTTTCTCGCCGCTTGCCTTGCCCTGGTTGCCTTGCCGAGTGTGGCGGGCGACTGGCCGCAGTTGAAGATGACTGCCGAATACCCCGTCGAGGGTATGCGCGGCGGCAACTTGTCTGGGTTGGTGCAGTGCCGGGGGGCGTTGTGGGGTGTATCCGACCGTGACGATGACCGGGTCTATCGCTTCGATCAGCAAAACGCGGTGTGGCGTGCGCAACCGCTGACCTTCACCCCGCCGCCCGTACCCGAGAGCGGCTTGCCGTGGGGGCTGAAGTCGCGCAACTGGGCGGCGTCCTATGTGCGCGGTGGCGAGCTGGATTTTGAAGGCATCACCTGTGACCAGGCCGGTAGCCTCTACCTGGTCAGCGAGGCGCATGCCGGCGTGTTGCGCATCCCGCTCAAGGGTGAGCCGGACTGGTTGAAGATCGACCCGGCCATGGTTCGGCAGGCGCGGGCCAGTGGCATGCTGCTTAACTTCAATGCCTTGTTCGAAGGCCTGGCGATCAACCCGGCGGGTGACCGCATCTGGCTGGCCGCCGAGCGCGAGCGCCGGGGGTTGGTGGCGATCGAACGTCAGCAGTCGGTGTGGACCTGCGGGCGCAGTTGCGTGCTGCTGAGCGAGGCTGGCGTCGAGATGCAGCCGCCGCAGATGCCCAACCCCCGGGCGCTGTCGCGTGATTTTGCCGACCTGGCCTGGTTCGAGGGCAAGCTGTACACCCTTGAGCGTAACGCCTACCGCATTTGTCGCCGCGACGCAGACAGCGGCGTGGTCGAGCGTTGCTGGTCGTTCGCCGCCGATGCGTTGGTGGAATCGCGCCGGTACGATCAGCCGTACGGCCTGGCAGAAGCCCTGGTAATCGATGCCAAAGGCGCCTGGATTGGCCTGGACAACAACAATGGCGTGCGCGCCGATGGCGAGGCACGCCCGATCGTCTGGCGCTTTGACGCACCCGCCGGCGGCTGGAGCGCCAAGCCATGAGCCAGGCTCCGGGCAAGCGTGCCGGCAAGCTACTGATGATCGTCGCCTGGGCGGCGGCGTTGTTCCTTGCCACGCGTTACTTTGGCCAATGGGAAGACAGCCAGCGCAACCCTAATGCCCAGGTGCAGTCTTCGCGTGGCGAAGGCTTTATCGAGGTGCGCCTGCTGAGCAATGGCCAGGGGCACTTCGTGGTGGATGGCGCGATCAATGGCCAGGCCGTGCATTTCATGCTCGACACCGGGGCGACCGACGTAGCGATACCCGAGGCCTTGGCCCACACGCTGGCGCTTGCGCGCGGCAGCCCGGTACTGCTCAGCACCGCAAACGGCCGCACCGAAGGCTACCGCACACGGCTGAATACCCTGCAGCTGGGTGATATCCGCCTGCAGGACGTGCGAGCCACCGTGGTGCCAGGCCTGGACGGGCAGACCGTGCTGCTCGGTATGAGCGCCCTGAAACAACTTGAATTTACCCAGCGCGGCGGCACCATGCTGCTGCGCCAGAACCTGAAATGACGAGGCCCGCATGAGCGACTCACTGGAACTCAGCCTCGACGGCGTCGAACGCCGCTCGCTGGCGGACTTCACCGAACAGGCCTACCTCAACTACTCCATGTACGTGATCATGGACCGGGCCCTGCCGCACATCGGCGACGGCCTGAAGCCGGTGCAGCGACGCATCGTCTACGCCATGAGCGAGTTGGGGCTCGATGCCGATGCCAAGCACAAGAAGTCGGCGCGTACCGTCGGCGACGTGCTCGGCAAGTTCCACCCCCACGGCGACTCGGCCTGCTACGAAGCCATGGTGTTGATGGCGCAGCCGTTCAGCTACCGCTACACCCTGGTCGATGGCCAGGGCAACTGGGGTGCGCCGGACGACCCGAAGTCGTTCGCCGCCATGCGTTACACCGAAGCAAGGCTGTCGCGCTACGCCGAAGTGCTGCTCAACGAAGTGGGCCAAGGCACCGTGGACTGGGTGCCGAACTTCGACGGTACCCTGCAGGAGCCTGCGGTATTGCCAGCGCGCCTGCCCAACATCCTGCTCAACGGCACCACCGGTATCGCCGTGGGCATGGCCACCGACGTGCCGCCGCACAACCTGCGTGAAGTGGCCAGTGCCTGCGTCCGTTTGCTCGACGAGCCCAAGGCCACGATCGAGCAGCTGTGCGAGCACATTCAGGGCCCGGACTACCCGACCGAAGCAGAGATCATCACCCCGCGCGCCGAGATCCTGAAGATCTACGAAACCGGCCGCGGCTCGATCCGCATGCGCGCCGTTTATCGTGTCGAAGATGGCGATGTGGTGGTCACCGCACTGCCGCACCAGGTCTCCGGGGCCAAGGTACTGGAGCAGATCGCCGCCCAGATGCAGGCCAAGAAGCTGCCGATGGTGGCCGACCTGCGCGACGAGTCGGACCACGAGAACCCGTGCCGCATCGTCATCATCCCGCGCTCCAACCGGGTGGATGCCGACGAACTGATGCAGCATTTGTTCGCCACCACCGACCTGGAAAGCAGCTACCGGGTCAACGTCAACATCATCGGCCTCGACGGCCGGCCGCAGCTGAAGAACCTGCGCGCCCTGTTGCTGGAGTGGCTGGAGTTCCGTACCACTACCGTCCGTCGCCGGCTGCAACACCGTCTGGACAAGGTTGAGCGTCGCCTGCACCTGCTTGAGGGCTTGTTGACGGCCTTCCTTAACCTGGATGAAGTGATTCACATCATCCGCACCGAGGAGCATCCCAAGCAGGCGTTGATCGACCGCTTCCAACTGACTGAAATCCAGGCCGACTACATCCTCGAGACCCGCCTGCGGCAGCTGGCGCGCCTTGAAGAAATGAAGATTCGCGGCGAGCAGGACGAACTACTCAAAGAGCAGGCCAAGCTGCTGGCCTTGCTCGGCAGCGACGCCAAGCTGCGCAAGCTGGTGCGCACCGAGCTGATCAAGGATGCCGAAACCTATGGCGATGACCGCCGTTCGCCAATCGTCGAGCGTGCCGAGGCCAAGGCGCTGTCGGAAAACGAGCTGATGCCGACCGAACCGGTCACCGTCGTGCTGTCGGAAAAGGGCTGGGTGCGTTGCGCCAAGGGCCACGACATCGATGCCACCGGCCTCTCGTACAAGGCGGGCGATGGCTTCAAGGCCGCCGCTGCCGGGCGCTCCAACCAGTTTGCCGTGCTGATCGACTCCACGGGCCGCAGCTATTCGGTGGCCGCGCATACCCTGCCGTCGGCGCGCGGGCAGGGCGAGCCGCTGACCGGTCGCCTGACACCGCCACCTGGGGCAACCTTCGAGTGTGTGCTGTTGCCTGACGATGACGCCCTGTATGTGGTGGCGTCGGACGCCGGCTACGGGTTCGTGGTCAAGGGTGAAGACCTGCAGGCCAAGAACAAGGCCGGCAAGGGCCTGCTCAGCCTGCCCAACGGGGCAAAAGTGATGACGCCACGCCCGGTGGCCAACCGCGAGCAGGATTGGCTGGCGGCGGTGACCACCGAGGGCCGGCTGCTGGTGTTCAAGGTCAGCGACTTGCCGCAACTGGGTAAAGGCAAGGGCAACAAGATCATCGGCGTGCCCGGTGATCGGGTGGCCAGCCGTGAAGAATTTGTCACCGACCTGGCGGTGATGGCCGAAGGGGCGACCCTTGTATTGCAAGCCGGCAAGCGTACGCTATCTCTGAAAGCGGACGACCTGGAGCACTACAAGGGCGAACGGGGCCGGCGCGGCAGCAAGCTGCCACGCGGCTTCCAGCGTGTCGATGGGTTGCAGGTGGAAGGTCCGGCGTAACCCGGTGAAATGTCTGGAACGGCAATTTCAGCGCCGTTCCAGGCAGAAATGCTGGAGTCGGACAGCTATTTCGCGGATGATATGGCCCCTGCGGTGCCGGCGTAGCCGTGTGCCCGATTGAATCTACATGAGTATCACTGCGGTCTGCCTGTGGCGACCGCCTGGATGGGATGATGAAACTTCTGCGCCTTCCATTTGCGCTGTTGATGACGGGCCTTTTGGGGCTGGGCGGATGCAGCATGCATCAGCCGGTTGCCTTGTACCAGCTCGACAGCGGTGATCCTGGCCAGCCGTCGCAAAGCGCGGGCATGGCCGTGGTGCTCGGCCCGGTTTCGGTTGCCGATTACCTGCAACGCGAGACGTTCCTGCAGCGTCAGGCCGATGGCAGCCTGAGTTCGGCGACCGACGGTCGTTGGGCGGGCAGCCTCTCGTCGGACATTGACCAGTTGCTGGTTCGCCAGCTGGCCTGGCGCCTGGACAGCCAGCGCGTGGTCCTGGCACCGGCAACCGCTGGTTTCAGCCCGGACGTGCAAGTCTTGCTGTCGATTACCCGCCTGGATTCTGGCAAGGACCAGCCGGCGATTCTCGATGCCCAATGGCGTCTGCTCGACCGTCGTGGCCATGTGCGCGACAACCGCATCGTTCACCTCGAGCAGCAGCACGAGGGTAGCGAGGCGTCGCAGGTGCAGGCGCAAGGGCAATTGCTGCAAAAGCTGGCTGAACAATTGAGCACAGCGGTCAAACCGTTGGCCAATCAGCCTGCCATTGCCGAAGAGGCGCCGAAAAAGCCAGCTGCACCGGTGCAGGTGAAGAAGGCGCCGGAGAAATCCAAGATCCCGATGGCTTCGCCGATCCGTACCGATATGGAAGTCTATCGGTTCTGATGGTTCCGCCAGATACGAAAAAGCCCGCACATGTGCGGGCTTTTTCGTATCTGCTACGTGATCGCTGTAGGAGCAGCCTTGCGCTGCGAAGAGGCCAGTCCTGGCAACAGAGATACATTGCCAGCCCCGGCCCCTTCGCAGCACAAGGCTGCTCCTACAACTGGCCTCTTCGCAGCACAAGGCTGCTCCTACAACTGGCCTCTTCGCAGCACAAGGCTGCTCCTACAACTGGCCTCTTCGCAGCACAAGGCTGCTCCTACAACCGGCCTCTTCGCAGCACAAGGCTGCTCCTGCAATCAGGCTCGGCGCTCGTGCATCCGCGCCAGTTGCCGTTCCAGCATCGACGGGTAAGGCTCCATCAGCCGTTCCACGCAGCACGCGCCTTCTGGGCTGGCAATCGGGCGGATCCGCGCGCGCTGACGAATCAGTGCGTCGTCGCTGATCTGACGCTCCACCAGCAACAGGTTGCGGCTGTGCTGCGACAGCGCCAGGGCATCCTGGGCTTTTTCAGCCATCAGCAGGTCGACCAGCTCCAGCCCGTGCAGGTCGTTACCCAGGGCCAGGCCCAGCTGCAGTTGCAGGGTAATGCCGCTGTCCGCGACTTCGATCTGCAAGGCATGGCCCAGTGCACGCAGCAGCTCGCCACAGCAGATCGCATTGGTCAGGTAGTCCTCGCCACAGTCGCGGCTGTGGAACAGCACCAGAGTACTGCCGTCGTTGAGCGTGTGGGTTTCGCCCTCATACAGCGAGGCGGCATGCTCCAGGCAGTCGCGGTAGCGCTCCAGCAACTCGGTCAGGCGCGTGCGCGGCAGGCGGCGCAGTTGCTCTTGCGAGCCGAGCTGCACGGCCAGCACAGCACTGTTTTGCGGCTCGTCAGACTCGAACGGCACCGCCTTCGGCGCGCTGTCCTCGTTGTCGAGCAACCCGGCGAAGGCTTCATCGTCCTCGTCGTCTGCCTGGGCGACAACCTTGGCGCGCGGTGCAGCCTTGGGGGCCGGTGGGGCTTCGTGCAGGTGCTCGAAGGTGTCTTCGTCGTCCTCGTCTTCCGGCTCTGGCTCGGGTTCAGGCGGTGGCGGCGGGGCCAGACGAGTGTGCAACTGGCGGGCGATGTCACCGATCTCGTCCTGACGGTCGGTGGCCGGGGTGTAGGGGTGCGGGTCGCGCAGCCAGACACGCAGCTGCAGCAGCGGCAGGGTGATATGGCGGGCCTGGCGCAGGCTCAGGCTCAGTGCCAGGGCCAGCAGGATGGCGGCGAGAATGCCCATGCTCTGCAGGCTGATCAGCATCGGCTGCTGGAACTGGCCCATGTCCAGGCTGATGCGCAGCTGCCCGGCGGTAACGTCCTGGAAGGTGATCTTGGTCTGGTACAGGCCTTCGGCCTCGCCCAGCAGGCTGTTGCGCGGGCGCTGGCCGGCTTCGGCGAGGATGCGGTTGTCCACGCTGTAGATCGCCGCATGGGCCACCAATGGGTTTTTCACCAGGTTACCCAGCAGCACGTTGAGGCTGAGGATGTCGTTGGACACCAACAGCTCCGTGGCCGACGTGGCCGTCTGCGTGGTCAGGCTCTGGCCGAGCGCATCCGCCTGCTCGTGCATGGCCTGCTTGAACTGCAGGCCCATCACGCAGGCATAGATGACCAGCGCCAGCGCCACCAGGAAAATGTTGGTGAAGGCGATGCGCAGCGCCAGAGGGACGCGACGTTGACTCAGGGCACGATAGATCATCAGGAAGAAGTTGTCTGGCTTGACGGGGGTGGGCCGGTTCACAGAGCTCGGCTCTTAATGGCATAAAAGTGAGGGGCAGTATAGCGACCCCGGTTTTTTCGGCAAAGTATCGTTCGTGCCCGATGGTCACGGAAAATCGGTAGAATGCGCATTTTTCATCGAAGTCGGAGTCCGGTCTTGCGCGAAATCGTCCTGATCAACATCACAGGTGAAGACCGTCCCGGTCTCACCGCGGCCATCACCGGCGTCCTGCTGCAGGGTGGTGTGAACATCCTCGACATCGGCCTGGCGGTCATGCACGGCACCTTGTCGTTCGGCATTCTGGTCGATATCCCGGACAACGAAGTGGCCACCAACCTGCTGCAAAGCGTGCAGGCCAAGGCCCATGAGCTCAATCTGCAGGCACGTTACACGCCGATTTCCGAGGCCGATTACCAGCATTGGGCCGATGGCCACGGTGAGGCGCGTCATATCGTCACCCTGCTCAGCCGCAAGATCACCCCAGAGCAGCTGCAACGGGTCAGCGCGGTCATCAGCCAGTACGGCCTGACCATCGAGCGCATCGAGCGCCTGTCTGCCCGTGTGGGCCTGGATGCCGACACCGAGAAGGGCAAGGCGGCCGTCGAGATTTCCGTGCGCGGCGAGCCGAGCGATGCCCAGGCCTTGCGTGCAGACTTCTTTGCCCTGGCCGAAGCGCTGAGCATCGACATCGCCTTCCAGAAGGACGACCTGTTCCGTCGCAACCGCCGCCTGGCGGTGTTCGACATGGACTCGACGCTGATCGAGGCCGAGGTCATCGACGAACTGGCCAAGGCTGCCGGCGTCGGCGAGCAAGTGGCTGCAATCACCGAGCGGGCCATGCGCGGCGAGCTGGACTTCCGCGCCAGCTTCAAAGAGCGCATGGCGTTGCTCAAGGGCTTGGACGTGGGCGTGCTGGATGAGATCGGTGCCTCGCTGCGCCTGACCGAAGGTGCCGAGAACCTGTTCGCCGAGCTCAAGCGCCTGGGCTACAAGACTGCGATCCTGTCGGGTGGCTTTACGTATTTCGCCCGTCAGGTGCAGGCGCGCCTTGGCATCGATTACGTGTTCGCCAACGAGCTGGAAGTGGTCGACGGCAAGGTGACTGGCGTGGCTGTCGAGCCTATCGTCGATGCGCAGCGCAAGGCTGAGCTGCTGCAGCAGTTGGCCCGCGAAGAGGGCTTGCAACTGGACCAGACCATCGCCGTGGGTGATGGCGCCAATGACCTGCCGATGCTGTCGTTGGCGGGCCTGGGCGTGGCGTTCCGCGCCAAGCCGCTGGTACGTCAATCGGCCAAGCAGGCGATTTCGACCCTGGGGCTGGACGGTGTGCTGTACCTGCTGGGGCTGCGAGACCGCGACGCGCGCGGCTGATTCGAGATTTTGGGGCTGGTTTGCAGCCCTGATCTCTGTAGGAGCAGCCTTGCGCTGCGAAGAGGCCGGTGAAGCGGAGAAGATTTAGCTGTCTTCGCTGGCCTCTTCGCAGCACAAGGCTGCTCCTACAGGGGCATGTGTACCTGCTGGCCTCAGGCTTCGGCAGGCGCTGCCAGTAGCTGCCCCATGCGCACCGCCGAACCGGCACCCAGGCTTTCTGCCCATTTCACCTGCTCTGGCCCGAACAGCACGATGGCGGTTGAACCCAGTTTGAAGCGGCCCAGTTCGGCGCCTTTTTCCAAGTGGATCGGCGCGCGGCTGCCCTCGTCGTAACGGAAGGTCTTCAGCTCACGCTTGGGCGGGGTTACCAAGCCGGCCCAGACCGTCTCGATCGAGGCGACGATCATCGCACCCACCAGCACCACGGCCATCGGCCCACGCTCGGTGTCGAACAGGCACACCACACGCTCGTTACGGGCAAACAGCTCGGGGACGTTTTCTGCAGTGGTCTGGTTCACCGAGAACAGGCGGCCCGGCACATACACCATCTCGCGCAGGGTGCCGGCCAGCGGCATGTGCACACGGTGGTAGTCCTTCGGCGACAGGTAGATGGTGGCAAACTCACCGCCCATGAACGGCGCAGCCATGGCTGGATCGCCGCCCAGCAGCTCTTGCGCGCTGAAGCCGTGGCCCTTGGCCTGGAAGATACGGCCGTGTTCGATCGGGCCAAGCTGGCTGACCGCGCCGTCGGCCGGGCACAGGATGGCACCGGGCGTTTCGTCCAGCGGACGGGCGCCGGGCTTCAGGGCACGGGTGAAGAAGGCGTTGAAGTGTTCGTAAGCGCTCAGGTCTTCGACCAGGGCCTCGGACATGTTCACCTGGTAGCGCTTGGCAAACCAGGCGGTGAAGGCGTTTTTGAACCAGCGTGCACGGCACTCGGCAATGCAGCCGGCCAGCCGCGACAGCAGGTGGTGCGGCAGCAGGTACTGGCTGATGATGAACAAACGGGATTTCATGCAGGTTCCTTAGACTTCTACAGGCGTGTCCGGGTGGTTGCCCCATTCGCTCCACGAGCCGGCGTAGGCCTTGACGCGTGGGTAGCCGAGGGATTTGGCCACCAGGTAGGTGAAACCGGAGCGGCGGTGGGTCTGGCAGTGGGTGATCACTTCCTTGTCGGGGGTGATGCCCAGCTTTTCGAGGACGTCGGCGATGTCCTGGCGGATGCGCAGGTGGTCATTGAGGTCCATGCCGGCGGTCCACTCGAAGTTGATCGCGCCGGGGATATGACCACCTTTGGCCGCCAGAACCTTCTCGCCGCTGTATTCCTGCGGGCCGCGGGCGTCCCAGATGACCAGGTCATCGGCGCCCAGGCGGCTTTGCAGGTATTCGCGGGTGGCGGTTGGTTCGCCATGCACGTGCAAGCGTACGGGCGTGTTGGCCGGCGCCGGTACGTCGGTCACCAGCGTGTCTGCCGGCCAGGCCTGGATACCACCATTGAGGTAGTGGTAAGCCTTGTGGCCGATCACGTCGAGCAACCAGATGAAGCGCCCGGCCCAGCCGCCGCCTTCATCGTCATACACCACGTACACGGCGTCGTCGCGGTGGCCGAGTTCGCTGAACAGTTTTTCCAGATCGCCCAAGGCCGGCAGCAGGCCGGGCGCAGGAGGCTGGCCCAGCTGGGTGCGCTTGCCCTCGACGAAGCGTGCGCCGGGGATATGGCCGCTGACATAGCGGTTGGCGCTGCTCAGGTCGACCAGGATCAGCTGTGGCGAATCCAGGCGCGGCAGCAGGTCTGCGGCTTCGATCACCAGGGGCAGGCCGGAAAAGTCAGTCATCCACGGTCTCCAGTGTGGAAAGAGGGGCGATTGTAGCGCAAGGCTCAGCCCTTGCGGTTGGCAAACACCGACAGCGCGCGCTCGATGCATTGCGCGGTTTTACCAAAGGCTTGCACGCTGATATCAGCCAATGGCCGGCAGCCCTGGTCGGCCACCATCAGCATCAGCACCTGATCGTTTACCGCCAGCGAGCGCAGCAGCACGTGCTCGCTGCGGAACAGGGCGCGCAGCGGGGCGGGCAGCAGGGCCGAGAACTGGCTGTGGTTTTCCGGGGTGATGCGCAACTGTCCGGCCTGGGCCATCAGCTTTTGCAGCAGTTTGTTTTGCGACACCTGCAGGGCCAGGGCTCCGGCCTCTTTGGGCAAGCCGGCGGCCTGTTGCACGCGCAGGTAGTCGCTGGCCTTGTCCAGGCTCAGCAGCAGGATGCGTTGCATGCCGCAGGCCAGCAGGGCTTCGCGGGCCTGGGTGGCCAGGTGCACGGTATTGGTGAACGGGCTGGGCTGGGCCAACAGGTCCTGGCACAGCTTGCGCCAGCGCGCCAGGTCGTCGCTATTGGGCGGTGGTGGGGCCAGCATGTCCGGGTGCGGGCGGCGCTGGTGCCAGGGCCAGATCAGTGCTTCAGCCGGGTGGAACAGGGCATGCCTGGCGTGGCGGCGGGCGCTGGCCGCGGCCTGCTGGTGCACTTGCTGCTGCACGTCTTCCAGCGAGGTTTGCAGGTAGAGCGCAGTCAGCAGTTGCCAACGCAGCAGGTGCGGGTTGTCCCAGCCCACCTGCGCCGCCAGCGCAAGGTTGTTGGCCAGCAGCACGGTGTTGGCCGGCTGGTTGAACCAGCGGCGCAGGCCCGGCTCGGCATCCAGGCGGTGTTGCTGGCTGAGCAGGTCTTCGTCGCGGGCGATGCTCAGCACCTGGGCCAGTTGTTCGCGTTCTTCCAGCAGTAAGCGGTAACCCTGGGTGACCCACTGCGGCAGGCGCCAGTACTCCGCCATGGTCCGGCACAGCGCCATGATGCGCACGCCAAACAGCTCTTCTTCTACCTGGGCGGCGTCCTCGCCCTTGTGGATAACCCGCAGCTCCCAGGTGTCGAGCAGCTTGGGGTAGGCCAGTGCCAGCGGCCACAGGGGTGACAGGAACAGCAGGCTGCCCCAGTGAATTTCCTGCCACAGCCGTGCCAGGCGGCTGGCGAACAGGCCGCTGGCCTGCTGCGAAGCGTGCTGGCTGATCAGCTGGAACTGGCTGAGCACTGGCGGGATGTCTTCGACGGGCACGGAGGGCAGGCGCTTGAGCAACTGCTCGGTGCGGGCCAGGCCCAGCCGGTTAAGGGCGATTTCCAGGCTCTCGGCAGGCTCGGCCTGGCTGGCGTTGGTCGGGTGATTGGCCTCACGCAGCACGGAAAGCACCAATGCCGGGCTGTCCTGCATCAGTTCGGCGATGTCGCGCAGCGAGCGGCGGCTGTCATTGATGGCAGCGATTACCCGGTCGTGACTGTGCTTCGGCACGGGGATGCGGACACTCTCCAGCAGCTTTACCCAAGCCTCTAACGTACGCGGCGGCTGAGCGGGCACCTTGGTTTCAATTGGCATTTTGACATCAGTCCGAACTGGCTTTTCGCTTTGAGTGGCTATAGTCTGGCGCAGTTCTGCCGATAAGTAGAAGAAGAGTTTTAAAGCTCCCAGTCTCATACCCCGACCACGACAGCAAGTGCTTTGAACCTATGGCTAAAATTATCGGCATCATCGTCGTATTCGCGAGCGTGCTCGGCGGATACGTGCTCTCCCACGGCAAGATTGCGGCGCTGATCCAGCCGTTCGAAGTACTGATCATCGGCGGTGCGGCCTTCGGTGCATTCTTGCAGGCCAACCCTGGCCACATGACCATGCACGTCATCAAGAAGTCGATGAAGATGTTCGGCTCGCGCTTCTCCCATGCCTTCTACCTGGAAGTGCTGGGCTTGGTGTACGAGATCCTCAACAAGAGCCGTCGTGAAGGCATGATGGCCATCGAGAGTGATATCGAGGACGCCGCTGCCAGCCCGATCTTCGCCAAGTACCCCACCGTGCTGGCGGATGAGCGCATGACGGCGTTCGTCTGCGACTACTTGCGCATCATGTCCACCGGCAACATGGCCCCGCACGAGCTCGAAGGCTTGTTCGACATGGAGCTGCTGAGCATGAAGGAAGAGCTTGAACACCCCTCCCATGCGGTGACCGGCATTGCCGACGGCATGCCCGGCTTCGGTATCGTTGCGGCGGTACTGGGTATCGTGGTGACCATGGCTTCGCTCGGCGACGGCGACCAGGCGGCTATCGGCATGCACGTCGGTGCGGCGTTGGTCGGTACGTTCTTCGGTATCTTGGCAGCCTATGGCTTCTTCGGCCCCTTGGCCAAGTGCCTGGAGCACGATGCCAAGGAAGAGCTCAACCTTTATGAGTCGATCAAGGCCTCGCTGGTCGCGTCGGCCTCGGGCATGCCGCCGTCCCTGGCTGTGGAATTCGGGCGCAAGGTGCTCTACCCGAAACACCGCCCAAGTTTTGCCGAGCTGGAACAAGCGGTTCGCGGTCGCTGAGTCATGGAAAACAATCAGCCGATCATCATCAAGCGCGTCAAGCGCTTCGGCGGCGGCCATCATGGCGGCGCCTGGAAAATCGCCTTTGCCGACTTCGCCACGGCGATGATGGCGTTTTTCCTGGTGCTGTGGCTGTTATCCACAGCCACCCCCGAGCAGAAAATCGCCATTGCCGGTTACTTCCAGGACCCGATTGGCTTCTCCGAGAGTGGCACGCCCTACGTGATCGACCTGGGCGGCTCGCCCGAGATGGCGCCGGAAAAGACCATCAACCCTGAGGTGAAGACCGAGCCGACTCAGGAGTCCACGGTTCAGCTGAACAAGGACCAGGTCGAGACCATGGCCGAACAGGTCGAGCGCGAGCGCCTTGAGCTGTTGCTGCAGGAGCTGCAGAACAAGGTCGAAGAAAACCCGCAACTGCAGAAGTTCAAGGACCAGATCCTGTTCGAGATCACCCAGGACGGTTTGCGTATCCAGATCATGGATGCCGAGAACCGGCCGATGTTCGACCTCGGCAGTGCGCGTTTGCAGCCGTATTTCGAAGACATCCTGCTGGCCATGGCCGACACCATCAAGGCGGTGCCGAACAAGATCAGCGTCAGCGGCCACACCGATGCCAAGCCGTTCGCCGGCACTGGTGAGTTCGGCAACTGGGAGTTGTCGGCCAACCGTGCCAACGCGGCGCGGCGTGCGTTGGTTGCCGGGGGCTATCCGGATGGGCAAGTGGCCCGGGTGGTGGGTTATGCGTCGTCGTCGTTGTTCGACCGCAAGGACCCGTTCAACCCGGTCAACCGGCGTATCGACATCATCGTGCTGACCAAGAAGGCCCAGCGCGATATCGAAGGTGAGCAGGCCGCGCCCGAAACGCCGCCGGCCCAGCCAGCACCGCCTGCCGGCGCCGCGCCGGGGGCTTCTTCGGCCCCTGCTGTGCCGGGCGCTGAGCAAGCACCGATGCAGCCACGCGAGCTGCGCCAGAAGCTGAACATCTTCGAGGATGGCACGTTGAAGATGGACGAAGCCAAGGAGCAGTAAGTGACTGGGGCCGCTATGCGGCCCCAATGCATTCAAAACCCCCGGCGGATCTTGGCCTTGAGGTCGGCATGAAAGTAGTCGGCATTATCCCGGTCAGCCCCCAATCCTCGCCCTGGCGGCAATGACATGGCCCGCTCGAACGTGCGTTCATCGTGATACGCACGCACGAACAGGTCGATGTGCGGGCGCTCGCGCATGATCGGCCATCTGCCCAGGCACTCAGGCAGTGTGCCTGGCCCTTTGCAATAGAAACTCACCCGGCGGCAGCCCATTGCCGCGGCCCCCAGCAGCCAGGCAGTCCACCATTGTTCACCGACGCTGGCCGGCAACACGCCGACCCAATGGGTGGCATCGCTCATCTGCTGGCAGAAACTGCCATAGAGGTCATCGCGGGTCTGCCCATCGCTGTCGTATTGCACCAGCTGGGTGGGGATGCCTTCGAGCAGCAGGCGCTCATTGAGGATGAACGCGTCGAGCCGCTCTTCGTGGCGGTAGCTGATAAGAACCGGCATGGCGGTTGCCCTCCCTGATAGAAGCCATGACCATCAGCGAAAGCAGGAGAAGGGGCAATAGATGACGCTAAAACCGGAGCGGTCTTACGCGCTCCGGTAATATTTCCTACAAATCAGGCGGGTTAGTAGCTGTCTTCCGGCAGGCTGGCGATGATCGAGCGGTAGCTGTTCATGCGTTGCTGCTTGATCCGGCCTTCTTCCAGTGCCTTGAGCAGCGCACAGCCCGGCTCGCGGTCATGCTTGCAGTCGCGGAAGCGGCAGGTGCCGAACAGGTCGCGGAACTCGATGAACCCCTCTTCCACGTCATCGCGGCTGACATGGCCCAAACCGAATTCGCGAATACCCGGCGAGTCGATCAGGTCGCCGCCGTTGGGGAAGTGGTACAGGCGCGCGGTGGTGGTGGTGTGCGTGCCTTGGCCCGACCATTCGGACAGGTCGCCGACGCGGGTGTCGGCAGCGGGCAGCAGGCTGTTGACCAGCGACGACTTGCCCACGCCCGACTGGCCGACGAACACGCTGATGTGCCCGTCCAGCATCTGCTGCAGGCGTTGCATGCCGTCACCCTGGTGGGCCGAAACCTCCAGCAGCGGGTAGCCGAGGTCGCGGTAGACCTCGAGTAGCGCCTGCAACGCCGGGGCGTTCTCGTCGTTGATCAGGTCGGCCTTGTTCAGCAGCAGCAACGGGCGGATGCCGGCGTGTTCGGCGGCTACCAAGTAGCGGTCGATCAGGTTCGGGTGGGGCTCGGGGGCTGGCGCGAAGACGATCACGATCAGGTCGACGTTGGCCGCCACCGGCTTGAGCTGGCCGTGGTTGTTTGGCCGGCACAGTTCGGTGCTGCGTGGCATCTGCGCGACGATAACGCCGATGCCCTGGTTGCCCGCCCGCCAGACCACGCGGTCGCCGGTGACCAGCGCAGGCAGGTTGGCCCGCAGGTGGCAGCGGAAGATCTGCCCAGCCACGTCGCCGTCCTGGGCTTCGACCTCGACCTGCACGCCAAAGTGCGCGATCACCAGGCCCAGTTGCTCTGGCCCCAGGTCGCCGCCTTCCAGCTCTTGCAGCGTGTGCTGCTCGCGTTTGGCGGCGCGAGCGGCGCGCTCGTTCTGGATTTTTTCGATACGCCAGTTTTGGCGACGATTGAGCTGGCGTTTGGCCATGAAGATTCCGTGCTGGGACAGATTGAAAACGGCAGGCAGTTTAGCACGCCGGGCGCTCGACCATTCTGCTTACCTTTGCACCGCGCGCCGCACATGCGCCCGCCGCACTCGCTAGGCTACTATGACGGCCTATACGAGGAGCCCCTGCATGCAAAACCCACAGAATCTGATCTGGATCGACCTGGAAATGACCGGCCTGGATCCGGACAGCGACGTCATCATCGAGATGGCCACGATTGTCACCGACAGCGATCTGAACACCCTGGCCGAAGGCCCGGTGATCGCCATTCACCACAGTGACGAAGTGCTGGCGCGCATGGACGAATGGAATACCCGTACCCACGGCGGCTCGGGCCTGACCCAGCGCGTGCGCGAGAGCACGGTCAGCATGGCCGAGGCCGAGGCCCAGACCATCGCCTTCCTCGAGCAATGGGTGCCCAAGGGCAAGTCGCCGATCTGCGGCAACAGCATCTGCCAGGACCGCCGGTTCCTGTATCGCCACATGCGCAACCTGGAAAACTACTTCCACTACCGCAACCTCGACGTCTCGACCCTCAAAGAGCTGGCCGCACGCTGGGCGCCGAATGTGCGCGACAGTTTCAAGAAGGGCGGCACCCACCTGGCGCTGGACGATATCCGCGAGTCGATTGCCGAACTGCGCCATTACCGCGAGCACTTCATCAAGGTGTGAAGCGTGAGGGCGCAGATATTGTGTCTGTGCCCTCTTTTGGTGCCCTGGGCAACTGGTTAGACTGCGCGCCTTTCTCGCACGGACTCGCACCATGTTGTTGATGCTCTACCTCATTGCCATCACCGCTGAAGCCATGACCGGCGCGTTGTCTGCCGGCCGCCGCGGCATGGACTGGTTCGGCGTGGTGCTGATTGCCTGCGTCACGGCCCTGGGTGGCGGTTCGGTGCGCGACGTGCTGCTCGGGCATTACCCGCTGACCTGGGTCAAGCACCCTGAGTACCTGGTGCTGACCAGTTGCGCGGCACTGCTGACGATTTTCATCGCCCCCATGATGCGCCGCTTGCGCTCGATGTTCCTGGTGCTAGACGCCCTGGGGTTGGTGGCCTTTACCTTGATCGGTTGCATGACGGCGCTGGAGATGGGGCAGGGCATGCTGGTAGCGTCGATCAGCGGCGTGATCACCGGGGTATTTGGGGGCATCTTGCGCGATATCTTCTGTAACGACATCCCGCTGGTGTTCCGTCGCGAGCTGTATGCCAGTGTGTCGTTCGCGGCGGCGTGGTTCTATCTGGGGTGTGTGCACTTCCAGTTGCCAGCGGAGCAGGCCATGTTGCTGACCTTGTTCGGCGGGTTTCTGCTGCGCTTGCTGGCGATCCGGTTCCACTGGGAAATGCCCAAGTTCCACTACAACGACCAGCAATAGAGCCGCCTTCAGGTGGAACGCGGTCACTGTGGGAGCGGGTTTACCCGCGAAACAGGCACCGCGGTGTAGGGCACCGGCTCCGCCGGTGTTCGCGGGTGAACCCGCTCCCACAGGGATGGCGTGGTTACTGGATACCGTGCCGTTCCAGCGCCCACTCCACATGCTCGCGCACCAGTGCCGAGGCATCCTCGCGCCGTGCCTTCAGGGCCTCGATCACCGGGATCGTCGAAGGCGCATTGCCCAACCCCACGGCCAGGTTACGCAACCAGCGCTCATAACCCGCGCGCCGCAATGGCCCGCCTTCGGTCTTGCGCAGGAAGGTCTTCTCGTCCCACAAGAACATCTCGGCCAGCTCGGCATTTTCCAACCCATGGCGCGGCTGGAAGTCATGCTCCTGCGTGGGCCGGGCAAAGCGGTTCCATGGGCAGACGATCTGGCAGTCGTCGCAACCAAACACCCGGTTGCCCATCATCGAGCGCAACTCGACGGGGATCGCCCCCTTGAGCTCAATGGTCAGGTAGGAAATGCAGCGCCGGGCATCCAGCACATAAGGCCCGACAAAGGCTTTGGTCGGGCAGATGTCCAGGCACGCCTCGCAACGCCCGCAGTGCTCGCTGGTGTGCGCGTCGTCCACCGGCAACGGCAGGTCGACGAACAGCTCGGCCAAAAAGAAGTAGCTGCCGGCCTTGCGGTTGAGCAGCAGGGTGTTCTTGCCGATCCAGCCCAACCCGGCTTGCTCGGCAATCGCCTTTTCCAGCACCGGGGCGCTGTCGACGAAGGCCCGGTAGCCGAACGGGCCGATGGCTTCCTGGATGCGATCGGCCAGGTGCTGCACGCGCTTGCGCACCAGCTTGTGGTAGTCGCGGCCAAGGGCGTAGCGCGATACGTAGGCCTTTTCCGGCTGGGCCAGGCGTTGCGCCATCTGCGTGTCGCCGGGCAAGTAATCCATGCGCAGCGAGACCACCCTTACCGTGCCGGGGATCAACTGGTCGGGGTGTGCGCGTTTGCCATCGTGAGCGGCCAGGTATTCCATCTCGCCCTGATAGCCGGCTTCTAGCCAGCGCTGCAGGTGCTTTTCGTGCTCGCCAAGGTCCACCCCGGCGATGCCGACATGGGCAAAACCGAGTTCTTGGCCCCAGATCTTGATGGATTGGGCCAGGGCGGGGAGGTCAAGTGTGCAAGCGGACATGGATGGGCAGGCAATACGGGCTCAGGTGCGTATAATTCTGCCAGACATTGGAGCCTTTGACCCCATGCCCCAGACCAAACAACCCGCGCATGCCCCGCAATTGCTCAGCAGCGTGACCGTCGCGCACCTGCCGGCGAGGCCTGCGCATGCCCATAAAAGTGACTTCGGCCATGTGCTGGTGGTTGGCGGCGACCTCGGTACGGGCGGTGCGGTGCTACTGAGTGCCGAAGCCGCGCTGCGCTGTGGTGCCGGGTTGGTCAGCGTGGCGACGCGTCCTGAACATGTCGGCGCATGCCTGGCCCGCCTGCCGGAAGCCATGTGCCTGGGCGTGAGTTCGGCCAATCAGCTGATGGGCGTGCTGGAGCGTGCCTCGGTGCTGGTGGTCGGCCCGGGGTTGGGGCAGGCGGCGTGGGGCCGTAGCCTGTTGTCGGCAGTGGCCAATGCTGAGCAACCGCAGGTCTGGGATGCTGATGCCTTGAACCTGCTGGCGCGCACGCCCCTGGCCCTGCCCAGCGGCAGCATCCTCACCCCGCACCCGGGGGAGGCGGCGCGGTTGCTGGGGATTTCCACCGAGGCCGTGCAAGCCGACCGCCCAGGGGCTGCGCGCAAGCTTGCCCGCCGCTATGCCAGCGTCTGCGTGCTGAAGGGTGCCGGTACCCTGGTGGCCGACCCGAGCGGGCAGTTGGCGCGGTGTGACCGTGGGCACCCGGCCATGGCCGGCGCCGGCCTGGGCGATGTGTTGACCGGCGTGCTGGCGGCGCTGCTGGCTCAAGGCTTGGGGGCCTGGGAGGCCGCCTGCTTGGGGGCGTGGCTGCATGCCTGTGCGGGCGAGCGCCTGGGCGTCAAAGGTAGAGGCCTGGCAGCCAGTGATCTGGCGCCGGTCATTCGTGAGTTGTTGGAGGAGCATTCTGCGTGTCTGGCTTAACCCTGTTTCTGGCCGATGAAGCGGCCATGGTCGCGTTTGGTGCGCGGCTTGCCGAAGTGACCGGCGGTCATGGCGTGATTTTTCTCGAAGGTGACCTGGGGGCGGGCAAGACCACGCTCTCACGTGGCCTGATCCGTGGCTTGGGCCATACTGGTGCAGTCAAGAGCCCGACCTTTACCGTGGTCGAACCGTACGAGATTGGTGAGGTGCGTGCGTTCCATTTCGACCTGTATCGCCTGGTCGATCCGGAGGAGCTGGAGTACATGGGCATACGTGACTACTTCGAGGGCGATGCGCTGTGCCTGTTCGAGTGGCCACAAAAGGGTGCGGGCGTTTTGCCAAAGCCTGACCTGACCATTACCATAAGCCCCCAAGCGAGCGGACGCTCGCTGAACCTTTCGCCGCAGGGGGCTCGCGGCGAGGCTTGGTGCGTTGCACTGGGCAAACACTAAAACTGTAAGTGGGGTAGGTATGCGCATACGCGCACTGGTCGCCATCGTTGGGCTGCTGCTGACAACGGTGACCGTTGACGCTCTGGCCGTCACTCAAGTCAAGAGCATGCGCCTGTGGCGCGCGCCGGACAACACGCGGCTGGTCTTCGACCTGTCTGGCCCCGTGCAGCACAGCGTCTTCACCCTCAGCGCGCCAGACCGCCTGGTCATCGACATCAATGGTGCGACCCTGGCCGCGCCGTTGAACGTAGCGACGTCCAACACGCCGATCAGCAGCGTGCGTTCGGCCCAGCGTACGCCTACCGACCTGCGCGTGGTGGTCGACCTGAAAAAGTCGGTCACGCCCAAGAGCTTCACCTTGGCGCCCAATGCCCAGTACGGCAACCGCCTGGTGGTCGACCTGTACGACCAGGAAGCCGACGCCGTCGCTGCCAGTACACCGCCCCCGCCGCCGACGCCCGTGCAAACGCCGGTGACCACGCCTGCGGTGCCGGTGAGCCCGGCCCAGCCGGCCATCAAGCTGCCACCGGTGCCCAGCGGCAAACGTGACATCGTGGTCGCCATCGACGCCGGCCACGGCGGCGAAGACCCGGGCGCTTCCGGCTCGCGCGGCCAGCATGAAAAAGACATCGTCCTGCAGATCGCTCAGGAGCTGCAGCGCCAGATCAACAGCGAGAAAGGCTTCCGCGCCGAGCTGACCCGCACCGGTGACTACTTCATCCCGCTGCGCAAACGCACCGAAATCGCCCGTAAGAAGGGTGCCGACCTGTTCGTCTCGATCCACGCCGACGCCGCGCCGTCCAAGGCCGCCTTCGGTGCCTCGGTCTTTGCATTGTCCGACCGTGGCGCCACGTCCGAGACCGCACGCTGGCTGGCCGACACGGAAAACCGCTCCGACCTGATCGGCGGTGCCGGCAACGTCAGCCTCGACGACAAGGACCGCATGCTCGCGGGCGTGTTGCTCGACCTGTCGATGACCGCCACGCTCAGCTCCAGCCTCAATGTGGGCCAGAAGGTACTGGGCAACATGGGCCGCATCACCTCGCTGCACAAGCAGCGTGTGGAGCAGGCAGGCTTTATGGTGCTCAAGTCGCCGGATATCCCGTCGATCCTCGTTGAAACCGGGTTTATCTCCAACGCCAACGAAGCCGCCAAGCTGGCTACCCGCAGCCATCAGCAGGCCCTGGCCCGCTCGATCCATACCGGCGTGCGCCAGTTCTTCCAGCAAAACCCACCGCCGGGCACTTACATTGCCTGGCTGCGCGACACCGGCAAGATCGCAGCCGGCCCACGTGAACACACCGTGCGCCCGGGTGAGACCTTGGCCATGCTCGCGGTGCGCTATCAGGTCAGCGTGGCCAGCCTGCGCAGCACTAACAGCCTCAAGACCGATGAGCTGAAAGTCGGCCAGCGTCTGGACGTGCCGGCCACTACCCTGGCTTCGCAGCAATGAGTGGTGGTTCACGCATCCAGCTGCTCAGCCCGCGGCTGGCTAACCAGATTGCCGCGGGGGAGGTGGTCGAGCGCCCGGCCTCCGTGGCCAAGGAGTTGCTGGAAAACAGCCTCGACTCTGGTGCCCGGCGCATCGATGTCGAAGTCGAGCAAGGTGGCGTCAAGCTGCTGCGGGTACGCGACGATGGCGGCGGGATTTCTGCCGATGACCTGCCGCTGGCGCTGGCCCGTCACGCCACCAGCAAGATCCGTGAGCTTGAAGACCTCGAAGGCGTACTGAGCCTGGGTTTCCGCGGCGAGGCCCTGGCCTCGATCAGCTCGGTGGCGCGCCTGACCCTGACGTCGCGCACGGCCAACGCCAGCGAAGCCTGGCAAGTCGAGACCGAAGGCCGCGACATGACCCCGCGCGTGCAACCGGCAGCGCACCCGGTGGGTACCTCGGTCGAAGTGCGTGACCTGTTCTTCAATACCCCGGCCCGGCGCAAGTTCCTCAAGGCCGAGAAAACCGAATTCGATCACCTGCAGGAAGTCATCCGTCGCCTGGCCCTGGCCCGCTTCGATGTCGGCTTCCACCTGCGCCATAACGGCAAGAGCATCCTCAGCCTGCATGAGGCCCATGATGAAACCGCCCGTGCGCGGCGCGTAGGCGCCATCTGCGGGCCGGGCTTCATGGAGCAGGCGCTGCCCATCGATGTCGAGCGCAACGGCCTGCGTTTGTGGGGCTGGGTGGGGCTGCCGACCTTCTCACGGAGCCAGGCCGACCTGCAGTACTTCTTCGTCAATGGCCGGGCAGTGCGCGACAAGCTGGTCGCCCACGCTGTGCGCCAGGCGTACCGAGATGTGCTGTTCAATGGCCGGCACCCGACCTTTGTGCTGTTCCTCGAACTCGAGCCCAACGGCGTGGACGTCAACGTGCACCCGACCAAGCACGAAGTGCGCTTCCGTGAAGGGCGTTCGGTGCATGACTTCCTGTATGGCACCTTGCACCGCGCCCTGGCCGACGTGCGCCCCGAGGACCAACTGGCTGCGCCCGCTGCGGCTGCCGACATCGTCCGCCCCAGTGGCCAGCAGGCCGGTGAGTTCGGCCCTCAAGGCGAGATGCGCCTGGCCTCGCCGGTGCTTGAGCAGCCTCGTGCGCCGCAGTTTTCGATTTCCAATGGTGGCAGTGGCTCGGGCTATCAGTCCCAGTACAGCCCGCGTCCGTCGCAGCCGTTGCCGGCGGCTGAGTCGCAGGCGGTGTACCGCGAGTTCTACAAGCCGCTGAGCGATGGCGCGGCTGCACCTTCGTCGCTGCCAGAAAGCCAGGGTGACATTCCACCGCTGGGTTATGCCCTGGCTCAGCTCAAGGGCATCTACATCTTGGCCGAGAATGCTGTCGGCCTGGTGTTGGTGGACATGCACGCCGCGCATGAGCGGATCATGTACGAGCGGCTCAAGGTGGCCATGGCCAGCGAAGGCCTGAGCGGTCAGCCGCTGCTGGTGCCTGAGTCGTTGGCCTTGAGCCAGCGCGAAGCCGACTGCGCCGACGAGCACGCCCAATGGTTCCAGCGCCTGGGCTTCGAGTTGCAACGGCTGGGCCCCGAGACCCTGGCGATCCGGCAGATCCCGGCGTTGCTCAAGCAAGCCGAGGCCAACCGCCTGGTGCAGGATGTGCTCGCCGACCTGATGGAATACGGCACCAGCGACCGCATACAGGCGCACCTCAACGAACTGCTCGGCACCATGGCCTGCCATGGCGCCGTGCGCGCCAACCGGCGCCTGGCCATCCCCGAAATGAACGCACTGCTGCGCGACATGGAAAACACCGAGCGCAGCGGCCAGTGCAACCACGGCCGACCGACCTGGACCCAAATGGGCCTGGACGACCTGGACAAACTTTTCCTGCGCGGTCGATGACATGAGCGGCAAGCCCCCAGCAATATTTCTCATGGGCCCGACGGCGGCCGGCAAGACTGACCTTGCCATCGAGCTGACCAAGGTCCTGCCCTGCGAGTTGATCAGTGTCGACTCGGCGCTGGTCTACCGTGGCATGGACATCGGTACCGCCAAGCCTTCCAAGGAACTGCTGGCAGCGCACCCGCACCGGCTGATCGATATTCTCGACCCGGCCGAAAGCTACTCTGCCGCGCACTTTTGCACCGATGCCTTGCAAGCCATGGCGGAAATCACCGCACGGGGCAAGATCCCGCTGCTGGTGGGTGGCACCATGCTGTATTACAAGGCCTTGATCGATGGCTTGGCTGACATGCCGCCGGCCGACGCCAGCGTGCGTGCCGAACTCGAAGCGCAGGCCCGGGAGCTAGGCTTGGTCGAGCTGCACCGCCAGTTGGCCGAAGTGGACCCTGAGTCGGCGGCGCGCATCCATCCGAATGACCCCCAGCGGCTGATCCGTGCGCTTGAGGTTTACCGGGTGAGCGGCGAGAGCATGACGGCTCATCGCCAGCGTCAATTCGCGGAAAGTCGCGGCGCAGACGCAGGCGCTGGCGGACATTTGCCCTATACTGTCGCGAGTTTGGCGATCGCTCCTACAGATCGTCACATTTTGCATCAGCGAATTGCGTTACGATTTTCGCAGATGTTGGAACAGGGCTTCATCGACGAGGTCCGATCGCTGCGAGCCAGAAGTGACTTGCACGCCGGGTTGCCGTCTATACGGGCAGTGGGGTACAGGCAAGTCTGGGACTACCTCGACGGCAGGCTAAGTGAGAATGAGATGCGAGAACGCGGTATCATTGCCACTCGCCAGCTGGCCAAGCGGCAGTTCACCTGGTTGCGCGGTTGGTCTGACGTGCACTGGCTTGACAGCCTCGCCTGCGACAATCTGTCCCGCACCTTGAAATACCTGGGAAGCGTCTCCATATTGAGCTGAGTCCCTGCTAATTGCCGTCTATTCTTGCGAAGGGGCGGCCTAATTTATCGATTTTCTTGATTTTCTATTATTTATCCTTACAGGAGTGCGGCATATGTCAAAAGGGCATTCGCTACAAGACCCTTACTTGAACACTTTGAGAAAAGAAAAGGTTCCGGTTTCCATCTACCTGGTCAACGGGATCAAGCTGCAGGGCTCGATCGAATCTTTCGACCAGTTCGTTGTGCTGCTGAAGAACACTGTCAGCCAGATGGTCTACAAGCACGCTATTTCGACCGTGGTTCCTGCCCGTCCGGTTCGCCTGCCAAGCCCGTCCGATTCCGAACACGGTGACAGCGAGCCAGGCAACGCCTGATAGGAGCCTGCATTGTTCTTTGAGCGCCACGGTGGTGGTGAACGGGCGTTGCTCGTTCACTTGGAAGGTCAGAACCCTGAGGCGCGCGAAGACCCGCAGGAGTTTCAGGAGTTGGCATTGTCGGCCGGGGCGGACATCGTCTCGCTGGTGACCATTACACGGCATCAGCCTACGGCCAAATACCTGATTGGCAGCGGCAAGGTCGAAGAACTACGCGACCAAGTCAAAGCCGATGAGGTCGATCTGGTGATTTTCAATCACACCCTCACGCCCAGCCAGGAACGCAACCTCGAACGTGTCTTCGAGTGTCGCGTGCTTGATCGCACCGGGCTGATTCTCGATATCTTCGCCCAGCGGGCGCGTACCCATGAAGGCAAGCTGCAGGTCGAACTGGCCCAGCTCGAGCACATGAGCACGCGACTGGTACGCGGCTGGACTCACCTTGAGCGGCAAAAAGGCGGTATCGGCCTGCGTGGCCCGGGTGAAACCCAGCTTGAAACCGACCGCCGCCTGCTGCGGGTACGCCTGCGTCAGATCAAGGCACGCCTTGAGAAGGTGCGCAGCCAGCGCGAGCAGGCCCGTCGCGGCCGGCGCCGCGCCGATATCCCGTCGGTTTCGCTGGTGGGTTACACCAACGCCGGCAAGTCCACCCTGTTCAACGCCCTGACCCAATCCGAGGTCTACGCCGCCGACCAGCTCTTCGCCACCCTCGACCCGACCTTGCGCCGGCTCGAGTTGAACGACCTTGGGCCGATCGTGCTGGCTGACACCGTCGGCTTCATTCGTCACCTGCCGCACAAGCTGGTCGAGGCTTTTCGGGCTACGCTCGAAGAGTCGAGCAACTCTGACCTGCTGCTGCATGTGATCGACGCGCATGAGCCCGACCGCATGGAGCAGATTGAGCAGGTGTTGGCGGTATTGGGCGAGATCGGTGCCGAAGGCTTGCCGATCCTTGAGGTCTATAACAAACTCGACCTGCTCGAAGATGTCGAGCCGCAGATCCAGCGCGATGCCGATGGCAAGCCGGAGCGGGTCTGGGTATCGGCACGCGATGGGCGTGGCCTGGAGCTGGTTGGCCAGGCGATTGCCGAGTTGCTGGGGGATGATCTGTTTGTCGGTACCCTGTGCCTGGAGCAGCGTTTTGCCCGCTTGCGCGCGCAATTCTTTGCCCTGGGTGCCGTGCAGAGTGAAGAGCATGATGAAGAAGGGCGCAGCCTGCTGAGCGTGCGACTGCCCATGGTCGAGTTGAATCGCCTGGTCAGCCGCGAAGGCATGGAGCCGCAAGTGTTTGTCGAGCAACACACTTTGCAATAAATGCTCGACGAGGTCGCCGGGCAGCAGTGACAGGCATTCTGTAGCATTGGACGGCGCGCCGTGGGCGCGTCTTTGCTTTATCAGATGGAGAGCGCTATGGCTTGGAACGAGCCGGGTGGCAACTCGAACAATCAGGATCCCTGGGGCGGTCGCCGTGGTGGCGGCGGCGGTGGTGGCGATAAAAAAGGCCCGCCGGATCTGGACGAGGCCTTCCGCAAACTGCAGGACAGCCTGAACGGCATGTTCGGCAGCGGCAAGAAACGTGGCGGCGGTGACCGCAATGTCGGCAAGGGTGGCGGCTACGGCCTGCTGGGCATCGGCCTGGCGGTGTTGGCTGCCATCTGGCTGTACAGCGCCGTGTACGTGGTCGACGAGCAGGAGCAGGCCGTAGTGCTGCGCTTCGGCAAGTACTATGAGACGGTCGGTCCCGGCCTGAACATCTACTTCCCGCCCATCGATCGCAAGTACATGGAAAACGTCACGCGTGAGCGTGCCTACACCAAGCAGGGGCAGATGCTGACCGAAGACGAGAACATCGTCGAGGTACCGCTGACCGTCCAGTACAAGATCACCAACCTGCAGGACTTCGTGCTCAACGTCGACCAGCCAGAGGTGAGCCTGCAGCATGCGACCGACAGTGCCCTGCGCCATGTGGTGGGTTCCACCTCCATGGATCAGGTGCTGACCGAAGGCCGTGAGCAGATGGCCGTGGATATCCGCGAACGCCTGCAGCGCTTCCTCGACAACTACCGTACCGGTATCACCGTCACCCAGGTCAACGTACAGAGCGCGGCAGCCCCGCGTGAAGTGCAGGAAGCCTTCGACGACGTGATCCGTGCTCGCGAAGATGAACAGCGTGCCCGCAACCAGGCCGAGTCCTACGCCAATGGCGTGGTGCCAGAAGCCCGTGGTCAGGCCCAGCGCATCATCGAGGACGCCAACGGTTACCGCGACGAAGTGATCGCTCGCGCCAAGGGTGAAGCCGACCGCTTCAGCAAGCTGGTGACCGAGTATCACAAGGCGCCGGACATCACTCGTCAGCGTCTGTACCTGGAAACCATGCAAGAGGTCTACAGCAACTCGAGCAAGGTCATGGTGGCCACCAAGGACGGGCAGAGCAACCTGCTCTACCTGCCACTGGACAAGATGGTCGAAGGCAGCCGCAACACGTCCGCACCGGCCAGCGGTGTATCTGCGTCGGCCAACGATGCGGCCGCGCGTGCGGCGCAGGACCTGCAACAGCAACAACAGCCGCCGCGCACTAGGGAGAGCCGCTGATGAGCAATAGATCGCTGATCGCCCTGATCGCCGCTGTGGTGCTGGCCGTCGTGGCCTGGAACTGCTTCTACATCGTGTCGCAGACCGAACGTGCCGTACTGCTGCAATTCGGCCGTGTGGTCCAGGCTGATGTTCAGCCGGGCCTGCATGTGAAGGTTCCTTACGTGAACCAGGTGCGCAAGTTCGACGCCCGCCTGATGACCCTTGATGCGCCCACCCAGCGGTTCCTGACCCTGGAGAAGAAAGCAGTCATGGTCGACGCCTACGCCAAGTGGCGCGTCAAGGATGCCGAGCGCTTCTACACTGCCACTTCCGGCCTCAAGCAGATCGCCGATGAGCGTCTGTCGCGTCGTCTGGAAAGCGGCCTGCGTGACCAGTTCGGTAAGCGTACCCTGCACGAGGTGGTTTCCGGTGAACGTGACGCGCTGATGGCTGACATCACCGCTTCGCTGAACCGCATGGCTAACAAAGAGCTGGGTATCGAGGTTGTCGATGTGCGCGTCAAGGCCATCGACCTGCCGAAGGAAGTCAACCGCAGCGTGTTCGATCGTATGAGCACCGAGCGTGAGCGTGAAGCCCGTGAGCATCGCGCCAAAGGTAACGAGCTGGCCGAAGGTATCCGTGCGGATGCCGATCGTCAGCGCCGTGTACTGCTGGCCGAAGCCTACCGTGAAGCTGAAGAAACCCGCGGTGACGGCGACGCCCAGGCGGCTGCCATCTACGCCAAGGCTTACAGCCAGGACGCTGATTTCTATGCGTTCAACCGTAGCCTGCAGGCGTACCGCGAGAGCTTCTCGAGCAAGAGCGACGTGCTGGTCCTGGACCCGAAGAACGAGTTCTTCCGCTTCCTGGACAAGAGCAAGCCTTGATGCTCTGAGCCCGTTTTCATTGGGGCTACGCCCCGCCTGGCAGCTAAAACACCAGGCGGGGTGCATCCTGAATGAAAAGGGGTGTATGATGAGGCAGCCGGGAAATTTCCCGGCTTTTTTGCGTCTGCAAGGTTGATTGGCAAGCCGCCAGTTGACGGTTTGGTCAGCGCGCAAGGCAATTCGAGGGTATTGGGTACGGTGGCTGCGCTGGGATCAGTGCTGCCCGCTGCTGTGCGCGATACCTGCTTTACTGACGGCTCGCCACAGGCAGGCCGCCCGGACCAGAGGGGAAATGGCGTAATGGCAACGGTAGACCGCTGGCTGCTGCCAGATGGCATCGAGGAAGTACTGCCACCTGAGGCTGCGCGCATCGAGATCGCGCGTCGCCAGGTGTTGGACCTGTTCCAGAGTTGGGGCTACGAACTGGTCGTCACCCCGCATATCGAGTACCTGGAGTCGCTGTTGACCGGCGCCGGCCAGGACCTGGATCAGCGCACCTTCAAGGTGGTCGACCCGCAGTCCGGTCGCCTGATGGGCTTCCGTGCCGACTTCACCCCGCAGGTGGCGCGTATCGACGCCCACACCTTGCGCCGTGAAGGCCCGAGCCGCCTGTGCTATGCCGGCAGCGTGCTGCATGCCCAGCCGCGTGCTCTGTCCACCTCGCGCAGCCCGATCCAGCTCGGTGCCGAGTTGTACGGCGATGCCAGCCCCACCAGCGATGTCGAAGTCATCAGCCTGATGCTCGCCACGCTGCAACTGACGGATGTCGCGGACGTGCACATGGACCTCGGCCATGTCGGCATCTACCGTGGCCTGGCGCGTGCCGCGGGCCTGTCGGGCGCGGTCGAGCAGCAGCTGTTCGACGCCCTGCAGCGCAAGTCGGTCGACGAAGTGCAGGCACTGACCGCCGACCTGCCGAAAGACCTGGGCAACATGCTGCGCGCCCTGGTCGAGCTATGCGGTGGCCGTGAAGTGCTGGCCGAAGCCCGCGTGCGCCTGGGCCGTGCCCCGGCCAGCGTGCTGGCGGCGCTGGACGACCTTTTGGCGATCGCTGATCGCCTGGCGTCGCGCTACCCAGACCTGCCGTTGTACTTCGACCTCGGCGAGCTGCGTGGCTACCACTACCACACCGGTGTGGTGTTCGCCGTGTTCGTGCCGGGCGAAGGTCAATCGATCGCCCAGGGCGGCCGTTATGACGATATCGGCGCTGATTTCGGCCGGGCACGCCCGGCCACTGGTTTCTCCACGGATTTGAAGACCCTGGTCACACTGGGGCGAGCGGAGGTCGTATTGCCAACTGGCGGCATCTGGATGCCCGACAGTGGTGACGCGGCCCTCTGGCAGCAGGTCTGCCAGTTGCGCAGCGAGGGCCAGCGTGTGGTTCAGGCTTTGCCTGGCCAGCCGTTGAGTGCTGCTCTCGAGGCGGATTGTGATCGGCAATTGATTCAGCAAGACGGGCGCTGGCAGGTACTGCCGCTGACCCATTGAGTTTCTGCGTCGGCAAAAGGCCGGCAACCAAGTTTGCGTGAATGAGGACCAATGTAATGGGTAAGAATGTCGTCGTCCTGGGCACCCAATGGGGTGATGAGGGCAAAGGCAAGATCGTCGATCTGCTGACCGAACATGCTGCCGCCGTAGTGCGCTACCAGGGTGGCCACAACGCGGGCCACACCCTGGTGATCAACGGTGAAAAAACCGTTCTGCACCTGATTCCGTCCGGCATCCTGCGTGAAGGCGTTCAGTGCCTGATCGGCAACGGCGTGGTCGTTGCTCCAGATGCCCTGATGCGTGAAATCACCAAGCTGGAAGAGAAGGGCGTACCGGTGCGTGAGCGCCTGCGCATCAGCCCGGCTGCACCGCTGATCCTGTCGTACCACGTGGCCCTGGACCAGGCCCGCGAGAAAGCCCGTGGCGAAGCCAAGATCGGCACCACCGGCCGTGGTATCGGCCCAGCGTACGAAGACAAAGTCGCACGCCGCGGCCTGCGCGTTGGCGACCTGTTCCACCGTGAGCGTTTCGCTGCCAAGCTCGGTGAGCTGCTGGACTACCACAACTTCCAGCTGGTGAACTATTACAAAGAGCCGGCCATCGACTTCCAGCAGACCCTGGACGAGTGCATGGCCTACGCCGAGCAGCTCAAGCCGATGATGCTCGACGTCACCGCCGAGCTGCATAACCTGCGTCGCGCCGGCAAGGACATCATGTTCGAAGGTGCCCAGGGCTCGCTGCTGGACATCGACCACGGTACCTACCCGTACGTCACCAGCTCCAACACCACTGCCGGCGGTATCTCCACCGGTTCCGGCGTTGGCCCGATGTACCTGGACTACATCCTGGGTATCACCAAGGCCTACACCACGCGCGTAGGTTCCGGCCCGTTCCCGACCGAACTGTTCGATGAAACCGGCGCTACCCTGGCCAAGCGTGGCCACGAGTTCGGTTCGACCACCGGCCGTGCCCGTCGTTGCGGCTGGTTCGATGCCGTCATCCTGCGTCGCGCCATCGACGTCAACAGCATCTCGGGCATCTGCCTGACCAAGCTGGACGTACTGGACGGCCTGGAAACCATCAACATCTGCGTTGGCTACAAGAACGAGAACGGTGCTGTCATCGACGCCCCTTCCGACGCCGACAGCTACATCGGCCTGGAGCCGGTGTACGAAGAGATGCCAGGCTGGAGCGAGTCGACCTTGGGTGCCAAGACCCTGGAAGCGCTGCCAGAAGCTGCTCGCGCTTACATCAAGCGCATCGAGGAGCTGGTCGGCGCGCCGATCGACATCATCTCCACCGGCCCGGACCGCAACGAGACCATCGTGCTGCGTCATCCGTTCGCCTGATCCGCTTTTACGGCTGATCTGACGCCGCGGTCCTGAAAGGGGCCGCGGCGTTTTCATTTGTAGGCCTGCACCGGCCTCTTCGCGGGGCAAGCCCGCTCCCACCGGATCTCTACTGCCTTCAGGTTCATTGCCACCCTGTGGGAGCGGGTTTACCCGCGAAGAGGCCGGCACAAGCCAAAACTCTGCTAGACCTTGGCACATATCCCCGCTGTTCCCGGCATAACCCTTGCTGTAAGAAGTTTCTGTGGTGGCCATCAAAATAGTGGCGCCAGAAAACACGAGGGTTACACCGTGTCTGCCATCCTCTCACTGTTACGAAGCCGCCTTTTGCGGCCTGTGTTTGTTGCCCTTGGTATCGCTCTTTTGGTGCAGGTGCTGGTTGCTGTTGCGCTGACCCGAAGCACGGTCACCGCCTTGGAGGCCGACCTGGGCGAGCGCTTGGGCAATGACAGCCGCAAGCTGGCCAGCGAGCTGGAGCAAGCTGGGCAGGACGTGCGTTCGGGGCTCGATAGCCTGTCCAGCAGCACCCGTCAGCGTTTGAGCGCAGGGTTGTCGACACGCCTGCAAAACGAGCAGCAGCAACTGCGCACCACGCTGGAAAAGAACCTCAAGGATTCTGCCAACGACATGGCCGAACTGCTGGCCTCGGTCGCCCCGCGGGCTATCTGGGACAACGATGTGCCGGTGCTCTCTGACTTCGCCCGTCGCGCTCAGCGCAACCCCAACGTGCTGTTCGTGGTCTACGACGACGCCCAGGGCCAGCACCTGACCCGCTACCTCAACCGGCAAAACCCGATCAACCAGGCGTTGATGGAAAAGGGGCAGGGCGAGCGGGCGCTGGACAAGGTGATCGATGCGGCTCGCCGCGACCCGGCGGTGTATTTTGTCGAAGCGTCGATCAACCCCAATGGTGCGGAGATCGGCAAGGTGCTAATGGGGGTTTCCACGGCTGGCGTCGATCAGGAGCTCGCGGCCCTTGACCAGCGCTTCGCCGCCTTGATCGCCAGTGGTGAGCAGCTGGTGGGTGACAGCCTCGGGGCCGCCGCCGCCGACAGCGGCAAGACCCTGCGCGAACGCCTGGAGACTGCCCAGAGCAGTGCCACCGCGATGCAGGCCAATACCGCGCAGACGGTGCGTGAAGCTGCTGCCGAGCTGCGCTGGCGTATTGGCTTGGGCCTGGTGTTGGTGGGCCTTGGCGTGTTGCTGGTAGTCGCGGTGGTGCTTGGTCGACGGGTGCTCAGCAAGCTGCGCCTGTTGATCACCGCCCTGAACGACCTGGCTGCCGGTGAGGGTGACCTGACCAAACGCGTGACCCTCGACAGTCGCGACGAGATTGGTGACATGGCCTCGGCGGTCAACCGTTTCGTCGACAAGTTGCAGCCCATCGTCCGCGAGGCCGGTGAGGTGGCGCAGCGTACGGGTGTCGAGATTGGCGCCATGGCCCAGCGCAATGCCGGTGCTGACGCCGCTGCTGCGCTGCAGCGCGATGAAGTGGCCGCCAGCCTGCGTGACCTGTCGAGCATGGCCGACGAAGCCCAAGCCGAGAGCCATGCCATGCAGTCCGCCTTGCAGCAGGTGGTGGATATTCGCCAGGCTACAGATGAGAACAGCCGGACTTCGACCCAGCTCGCCGGCCTGATCGAAAGCTTGGCAGGGCAGGTGGAGACCGGCTCGCATGTAATCGAACGGCTGGCCAAGCAGAGTGAACAGATCGAGGTGGTGCTGACAGTGATCCACGGCATTGCCGAGCAGACCAACCTGCTGGCATTGAATGCGGCCATCGAGGCGGCGCGTGCTGGCGAGACGGGGCGCGGCTTTGCCGTGGTAGCTGATGAAGTGCGCGCGTTGGCGAGCAAGACGCAAAGCTCGACCGGGGATATCCAGGCGCATATTGCTGCGCTGCAGAAAGGCGCCAAAGAAGCTGTGGCCACCATCAGCCAGGCAGGGCTCAAGGCCAGCGAAGGGTTGTTGGTGTTGCGCGAGAACGAGCGCCGCCAGCAGTCGGTGCAGGCGGCGGTCGAGCAAGTGCATGCGGCGATCGGGCTGGCTACCCGCGCGGCCGAACAGCAGGCGCATGGCGCGCAAGCGGTGCGCGGCCGGGTGGAGACCATCCACGCCCAAGCCGAACGCTCGGCTGAAGTGGTGATGCAGACCACGGCCAGCAGCAAGGTACTGGATGACCTGGCAGCGCAGCTGCGGGCCAGCCTGGGGCAGTTCAGGGCGTAACGCCCCCCTTTTGAGGGGGCGCTCCTACAAAACTCACGCCTTGTTGAGGTACATCCGTGTGGTCAGCAGGTACACCGGCAACCCCGATACCACGATCAGCAGTGCCGCGTAAGGCGCTGCCGCCGCGAACTCGACGTTGGCGGTGTGCGCCCAGACCTCAGTGGCCAGGGTGGTCATGCCGGTCGGGCTCAGCAGCAGTGTTGCCGTCAACTCTTTCATGGCATCGAGGAACACCAGGGCGAAGGCCGCGGCCAGGGCCGGGAAGATGATCGGCAAGGTCACCCGGCAGAACGCTGTGAAGCTGCTCGCGCCCAGGGTGCGGGCAGCCTCTTCGAGCGTCGGCGAAGCCTTGTTCAAGGCGGTGCGTACCGGCGCCTGGGCCAGCGGCAGGAACAGCAGTGCGTAGGCCAGCAGCAACAGGGCAGTGGTCTGGTACATCGCAGGCACGTAGTGCAACGCGAAGAACACCAGCGTCAGCGCGATCACCAGGCCCGGCAGGGCATGCAGCAGGTACGGCAGACGTTCAGCCCAGATCGCCAGGCGGCCCTTGTAGCGCACCACCAGGAAGCTGATCGGCAATGCCAGCAACACACAGAACCCTGCGCCGCCAAGCGACACCGACAACGACGTGAGCAGCGCCTTGGAGATTTCGGCGACCGGGAACGCCGCCGACGAGCCAACACTCAGCCAGTAACCGAGCATGGCCAGCGGAATGCCGCTGCCCAGCACCGCCAGGCCCACGCAGAACAGCTGCGCCAAGGGCGCCCAGCCGCGCAAGCGCACAGGCTGTGCGCGGCGCGCAACGCCTTGGCCGATACGAACGTGGCGGGCTTTGCCTCGCACGCGCAGTTCCAGCCACAACATGATCATGCACAGCGCCAGCAGCACGGCCGAGAGCATGGCCGCGTTGGCGTTGCTGAATTCCAGTTCGAACTGCTGGTAGATCGCCGTGGTGAAGGTTTGCAGGCCGAGGATCGACAGTGCGCCAAATTCCACCAGCATGTGCAGGGCAATCAGCAGCGCGCCGCCCAGCATCGAGGGCCACAGCAACGGCAAGGTCACCTTGATGAACACGCCCCAACGGCTGCACCCCAGCGTACGCGCCGACTCTTCAAGCGAGGTGTCGACGTTGCGCAGGGTGGCTGCCACCGGCAGGAACACCAGCGGATACTTGGACAAGGCCATGACCAGAATGGCCCCGCCGAGGCCTTCGAAGTCCGAGCTCAGCGACACCCAGGTGAAGCTGCTGACGAATGACGGCACCGCAAACGGCAGGCACAGCACCACGCCCCACAGGCGACGCCCCGCCAGGTTGCTGCGTTCGAGCAGCCAGGCCAGGGCCAGGCCGACCACCATGCACACCAGCGTCACCCCGAACATCAGCATCAGGGTGTTGCGCATCAGGCCCCAGACGAATGGGCGCCACAGCAGGTGCAGGGCTTCTCGCCAGCCTGCTTCCCAGGCTTTGAGGGCGACATACGCCAGTGGCAGCAAACTCATTGCCACCAGGAACAGCACAGGCAGCACCACCCAGATCGAGGGGCGCTTGCGGCGCGGCACGAAACGTACCGGCGCCGGCTCGGACAGGGCGGCAGTCATCAGAGCAGACCGACCTCACGTTCAAGTTCCAGGGCTTCTTCGGCATTGCCAAGGTCGGCCGGGGAGATCTTCGGTGGGCGCAGGTCTTCAAAAGGTTTTAGGCCACGGTCAGAAACCATGCCCTTGTGCAGCGGATACTCGGCGGTGGTCTGGGTGATCACACGCTGGCCTTCTTCGCTGGCCATCCAGTTGAGCAGGGCCTGGGCTTCTTTCGGGTGCTTGCTGGCCTTGACCGCGGCGGCGCCGGAGATGGTCACCAGGCCACCGGCATCGCCGTCGGCCAGGTAATACAGCTTGGAGTCCAGCTTGCCGCGCTCACGCTCCAGGGCATACCAGTAGTAGTTGTTCACCAGCACGGCGGCGACTTCGCCTTTTTCCACAGCCTTCAGGGCGACCATGTTGTTGGTGTAGGTCTTGCCGAAAGCCTTCAGGCCGGTCAGCCACTCTTCGGCCGCATCACGCCCGTGCATCTTGAGGATGGCTACAGCCTGTTCCTGGAAGGCGCCGCTGGTCGGCACGAAACCGACACGGCCATCCCATTCAGGGTCGGCGAAGTCCATGACCGATTGCGGCAGGTCTTTCTCGTCGATTTTCTTCGGGTTGAACACTACCACGCGGGTGCGCGCGGTGACGCCCATCCACGTGCCGTTGGCGGCTACGTATTCTTTGGGCAGCATGTTCAAGGTGGCGTCGTCGATTTTCGCCAGTAGGCCCAGCTCACCCAGGTTGTTCAGGGGTGGCGACTCTTCGGTATAGATGATGTCGGCCGGCGAGCGCTCGCCTTCTTCGATGATCTGGCTGGCCAGCTGGTTGCTGCTGCCTTTGCGGATATTGATGTGAATGCCGGTCTTGGCCTCGTAGGCCTTGGCGATGGCCTCGCCGATTTCCTTGTGCTGGCCGTTGTACATGGTCAGTGTGACCGGGGCGTCTGCCATGGCGGCCGGGGCGCCGATCACCAGGCTCAATACAGCGGCGGCCAGGGTGCGCATCAGCGGTTGCGGACGGATCGTCATGCGGGTACTTCCTCGCTTACGGCTACATATTTGGAAACAATGGTAAACGAAATCGTTTCTCAAGTGGCCGTGTGACAAGAAATTCATGGGCAGACCATCGTCGGGCAGCTGAATTTTTTGGCCGGAGGGGAGGGCACAACAGGTGGAGCAAAAAACGCAGGCAAGAAAAAACCCACTAGCAAGCTAGTGGGTTTTTATATGGTGCCCAGGAGAAGACTCGAACTTCCACGACCGTTAAGTCACTGATACCTGAAACCAGCGCGTCTACCAATTCCGCCACCTGGGCAAAGCTTTACATCAGCTGGTGAAGGCGACTATCGTTCGCTTTCACACAGTAGTAATAGATCCTTGGTCATCTATTACTTGATAATACTTGGTGCCCAGGAGAAGACTCGAACTTCCACGACCGTTAAGTCACTGATACCTGAAACCAGCGCGTCTACCAATTCCGCCACCTGGGCACACATTTCGTCGAGGTCACATGATGCTTTACATCGCGTTTCATCTCAACTACAACGTCGTCTGTCCGTCGTTGTGGTGCGCACTATACGGACGGTCCTGAGGGCTGTAAACCCCCTGATCAAAAAAAATTTCAAAATTTTCAACTTGTTGATTCTTCAGCCCTATTACACCTTCCTCGGCTCATCGCCGGGGGGCTGTCCAAGGCTGTCATTTCCGGTTTCAATACGCCTATGCCAGAATTCCTATCTATATACCCCAAGGTGAACCCCTTCTGATGGCCGATTGGCAATCCCTCGATCCCGAGGCCGCTCGCGAAGCGGAAAAATACGACAACCCTATCCCCAGCCGTGAGCTGATCCTCCAGCGTCTTGCCGATCGTGGCGAGCCGGCCGCCCGCGAGGAGCTGGCGGCAGAATTCGGTCTGTACGAGGAAGACCAGATTGAAGCCCTGCGCCGCCGCCTGCGTGCCATGGAGCGCGACGGCCAGCTTATCTATACCCGGCGTGGCACCTATGCCCCGGTAGATAAGCTGGACCTTATCTGTGGCCGCATTTCCGGCCACCGCGACGGTTTTGGCTTCCTCATCCCTGATGACAAGAGCGATGACCTGTTCCTCAGCCCTTCGCAGATGCGCCTGGTATTCGATGGCGACCGCGCCCTGGCGCGTGTATCCGGCACCGACCGCCGTGGCCGCCGTGAAGGTGTATTGGTAGAAGTCATCTCCCGCGCGCATGAAAGCGTGGTCGGGCGTTACTTCGAAGAGGGCGGTATCGGCTACGTGACGCCGGACAACCCGAAGATCCAGCAGGAAGTGCTGGTGACCGCCGGTCGCAATGGCGGCGCCAAGATCGGCCAGTTCGTCGAGATCAAGATCACGCACTGGCCCACCCCGCGCTTCCAGCCGCAAGGCGATGTGATCGAAGTGATCGGCAACTACATGGCGCCGGGCATGGAAATCGACGTTGCCCTGCGCAGCTACGACATTCCGCACGTCTGGCCCGATGACGTGGTCAAGGAAGCGCGCAAGTTCCGCTCCGAAGTGGAAGAGAAGGACAAGGAAAAGCGCATCGACCTGCGCCACCTGCCTTTCGTCACCATCGACGGCGAAGATGCCCGCGACTTCGACGATGCGGTGTATTGCGAGCCGCTGGGCAAGCTGCGCCTGTTCTCCGGTGGCTGGCGCCTGTACGTGGCGATTGCCGACGTTTCCAGCTACGTGCGCCTGGGTTCTGCCCTGGACGTCGAAGCCCAGCAGCGTGGCAACTCGGTGTACTTCCCCGAGCGCGTGGTGCCGATGCTCCCCGAAGAGCTGTCCAACGGCCTGTGCTCGCTGAACCCGCACGTCGATCGCCTGGCCATGGTCTGCGAAATGACCATCAACAAAGCCGGCCAGATGGTCGACTACCAGTTCTACGAAGGCGTGATCCACTCCCATGCTCGCCTGACCTACAACAAGGTCAGCAGCATGCTCGAGCATGCCCGCACCCGTGAAGGGAAGGCGCTGCGCGAGGAGTACAAGGAAGTCCTGCCGGACCTGAAGAGCCTCTACGCGCTCTACAAGGTGCTGCTGGACGCGCGCCACACCCGCGGCGCGATCGACTTCGAGACCCAAGAAACCCGCATCATCTTTGGCGATCAACGCAAGATCGCCGAAATCCGCCCGACCGTGCGCAACGATGCCCACAAGCTGATCGAGGAATGCATGCTGGCGGCCAACGTGGCCACCGCCGAGTTCCTGCAAAAGCACGGCGTGCCAGCCCTGTACCGCGTGCACGATGGCCCGCCGCCGGAGCGCCTGGAAAAACTGCGCGCCTTCCTCGGTGAGCTGGGCTTGTCGCTGCACAAGGGCAAGGACCCGTCGCCGAAGGACTACCAGGCCCTGCTGGCGAGCATTTCCGAGCGCCCAGACTTCCACCTGATCCAGACCGTGATGCTGCGCTCGCTGAGCCAGGCGGTGTACAGCACCGACAACAACGGCCACTTCGGCCTGAATTACGAGGCTTACACCCACTTCACCTCGCCGATCCGTCGTTACCCGGACCTGCTGGTGCACCGTGCCATCCGCAGCATCATCCGTTCCAAGGTGGATACCCCGCACGTCAAACGTGCTGGTGCCATGAGCATTCCCAAGGCGCGCATCTACCCGTACGACGAGAACACCCTCGAGCAGCTCGGCGAGCAGTGCTCGATGACCGAACGCCGTGCCGACGAGGCGACGCGCGATGTGGTCAACTGGCTCAAGTGCGAGTTCATGAAGGACCGCGTGGGCGAGACCTTCCCGGGTGTGATTACCGCGGTGACCGGTTTCGGCTTGTTCGTCGAGCTGACGGACATCTACGTAGAAGGCCTGGTGCACGTCAGTGCGCTGCCGGGCGACTACTACCACTTCGACCCGGTTCATCATCGCCTGTCCGGCGAGCGTACCGGGCGCAGCTTCCGCTTGGGCGACACGATCGAAGTCAAGGTCATGCGCGTTGACCTGGACGAGCGCAAGATCGACTTCGAAGTCTCCGAGAAGACCCTCAGCGGGCCGATCGGTCGCAAGCAGCGTGGCGCCGCAGCGTCCGCAGACGGCAAGCCCGAGCAGCCGCAACCGGCCACCGAGGCGAAAGCCACGCCCAAGCCGCGCAGCCGCAAGAGCGAGGCGTCCGAGGCCTACTTCCCTAAAGATGCCGTGCAGCGCAACGCTGAAGTGCGCAAGAGCCGCGAGATGAAGAAGGCGTTGATGACCGACGCTCGCAGCAGTGCCGGCAGCAAGTCGGAGAAGGGTGGCAAGCCATCCGGCAAGCCGACCAAGCATCGCAAAGGCCCGCCGAAGTCCGGTGCGCCCCGCAAGAGCAAGAGCAAGTCATGAGTCAGCTGGAAAAGATCTACGGCGTACACGCCGTGCAGGCGTTGTTGCAGCACCACCCCAAGCGGGTCAAGCAGGTCTGGCTGTCGGAAGGGCGCAGCGAACCGCGCCTGCAGAAGCTGCTGGAGCTGGCCGCAGAAAACCGCGTAGCGGTCGGCCAGGCCGAACGCCGCGAGCTGGATGCCTGGGTCGAAGGTGTGCACCAGGGTGTGGTCGCCGAGGTCAGCCCGAGCCAGGTGTGGGGTGAGTTGATGCTCGAGGAGTTGCTCGAGCGCACCGAAACGCCACCGCTGATCCTGGTCCTGGACGGCGTCACCGACCCGCACAACCTCGGCGCCTGCCTGCGCACCGCCGATGCCGCCGGCGCAACGGCGGTGGTGGTGCCCAAGGACAAGTCAGCGACCCTGACGCCGGTGGTGCGCAAGGTCGCCTGCGGCGCTGCGGAAGTGATTCCGTTGGTGGCCGTGACCAACCTGGCGCGCACGCTTGAAAAGCTTCAGCAGCGTGGCCTGTGGGTGGTCGGCACGGCCGGTGAGGCCGAGCAGGAAATCTACCAACAGGACCTGACCGGGCCGCTGGTGATGATCATGGGCGCAGAAGGCAAGGGCATGCGCCGTCTGACCCGTGAGCATTGCGATTTCCTGGTCAAGTTGCCGATGGGCGGTAGCGTCAGCAGCCTGAACGTTTCGGTGGCGACCGGCGTTTGCTTGTTCGAGGCAGTGCGCCAGCGTCAAGCCAAGCGCTGAATCATACCTGCGCGGGCCTCTTCGCGGGGCAAGCCCGCTCCCACAGGGTTCGGTGAGATCCCTGTAGGAGCGGGTTTACCCGCGAAGCGGCCAGTGCAGGCTAAAGTGTTTCGGGCTGTTCAAATAATCGCCAATTACCTTGCTTGTCCGCCCCGCCTTCTCTACAATTGCGCCCCTTGCCGAGCTGGCAGGCGCTCATGTGCCTCCCCTCCATGGCAAGACATACAGTGTCATTCACTCCTTGTCTGACCAGCGTTCTGGCAGACTACTAACCCGTAAGGAGCATTCATGCGTCATTACGAAATCATCTTTCTGGTTCACCCGGACCAGAGCGAGCAAGTCGGCGGCATGGTTGAGCGTTACACCAAGCTGATCGAAGAAGATGGTGGCAAAATCCACCGCCTGGAAGACTGGGGCCGTCGTCAACTGGCCTACGCAATCAACAATGTTCACAAGGCTCACTACGTGATGCTGAACGTTGAGTGCACCGGCAAGGCCCTGGCCGAGCTGGAAGACAACTTCCGCTACAACGATGCCGTGATCCGTAACCTGGTCATCCGTCGCGACGAAGCCGTAACCGGTCAGTCCGAGATGCTGAAGGCAGAAGAGAACCGCAGCGAGCGCCGTGAGCGTCGTGAGCGTCCTGAGCATGCTGACTCCGCCGAAGGCGATGACAGCAATGACAGCGACTCCAGCGATAACGCTGACGAGTAATCCACGGACCTTTTGAGGAGCCTATTACATGGCACGTTTCTTCCGTCGTCGTAAATTCTGCCGCTTCACTGCTGAAGACGTGAAAGAGATCGACTTCAAAGATCTCAACACCCTGAAAGCTTACGTATCCGAAACCGGCAAGATCGTTCCAAGCCGTATCACCGGTACCAAAGCTCGTTATCAGCGTCAGCTGGCTACCGCTATCAAGCGCGCCCGCTTCCTGGCCCTGCTGCCCTACACCGACAGCCACGGCCGCTGAGACCGGGTCGTCGACAAGCAGTAAGGGATAAGCATGCGAGCGTTAGCTGATTTCATCATGCGCGGTCGTGTGCAGGCCACCCTGGTGGTGGTCATCAGTGCAGTGTTACCGCTGTTGTTCTGGTTGAGTGCCGCTGCCGGAAGCCTCGTGCTTCTGCGGCGCGGGTTCAAGGATGCTTCAACGGTCATCGCGTTTGGGCTTTTGCCCGCGGTGGCCATCTGGGCCTTTGGCGACCCCAGTACCTTGCTGGTGCTGTTGGGGACGCTGGGGCTGGCCGCCTTGTTGCGTGCCGGGCATTCCTGGAGCCGGGTGTTGATGTTCAGTGTTGTGTTGGGGCTGGTTTACAGCCTCATCCTGGACACGGTGCTGCGTGAAACCTTCGAAGTGTTGGCCAAGGCGCTTGTACAAGCCCTGCCACAAATCGAAGGCAAGCCGGTGATCCCCGGTGAGCTGATCGGCCCTGTGCTGGTCGCTTCAACGGCGGTGATGCTGCAGCTGTTCAGCGTGCTGGCTTTGATGCTGGCGCGTTATTGGCAGGCTGCGTTGTACAACCCTGGAGGCTTCGGTCGCGAGTTTCGCGCCTTGAAGTTGCCGCGGGTAGCCATGCTGGCTTTGGTGGCCATGATGGTGCTGGGTCCGTTCATCGGGCCGCAGTTCATCGTCCTGGCCTCTGCGTCCAGCCTGGTGCTCGTCCTGGCCGGCATCGCCTTGATGCATGGGCTGGTGGCACAGGGCCGATTGGCCGGTTTCTGGCTGGTAGGCATGTACGTGACGCTGCCGCTGATCATGCAGCTGATTTATCCGTTGCTCGTGGTTTTGGCCATTGTCGACAGCCTGATTGATTTTCGCGGTCGCAAGTCCCCTGAGGGGAATGACTCCGCGAACGGTGAAGGTTAAAAGTTAAGAGGTTTTACCAAATGGAACTGATCCTGCTGGAAAAAGTCGCTAACCTGGGCAACCTGGGCGACAAAGTAAAAGTTAAGGCTGGTTACGGCCGTAACTTCCTGCTGCCATTCGGCAAGGCCACCGTTGCCAACGCCGCCAACCTGGCTGCGTTCGAAGAGCGTCGCGCCGAGCTGGAAAAAGCAGCTGCTGACCGTAAATCGTCGGCTGAAAGCCGCGCTGCCCAACTGGCTGAGCTGGAAGTGACCATCACTGCCACCGCTGGCGACGAAGGCAAGCTGTTCGGTTCGATCGGCACCCACGACATCGCTGACGCCCTGACCGCCTCCGGCGTTGAAGTGGCCAAAGCTGAAGTTCGTCTGCCGAACGGCACCATCCGTCAGGTTGGCGAATACGACGTAGCCGTGCACCTGCACAGCGACGTTGAAGCCACCGTACGTGTGGTCGTCGTAGCTGCCTAAGCTGCGCTGACTGGCTGGCCGCACGCGGCCCAGCCGGTTAACATCGGGCACGGTCCTGTCTTTCACAGGCCGTGCCCTTTGTCTTTTTCGTCCCCCAGAATTTATTCGTGGCCATGAACGAGATCACCACCTCCGAACAGCTTGACCTGCAAACCGCATCCCTGAAGGTGCCGCCGCATTCCATCGAGGCCGAACAGGCTGTGCTCGGTGGCCTGATGCTGGACAACAACGCCTGGGAGCGGGTACTGGATCAGGTGTCGGATGGCGATTTCTATCGGCATGACCACCGCCTGATCTTCCGCGCCATCCACAAGCTGGTCGACCTGAACCATCCGTTCGATGTGGTCACGTTGCACGAGCAGTTGGACAAGGAGGGCGTGTCGTCGCAAGTCGGCGGCCTGGCCTACCTGGCGGAGTTGGCCAAGAACACCCCGTCGGTGGCCAACATCAAGGCCTACGCCGCGATCATTCGCGAGCGGGCCACGTTGCGTCAGCTGATCAGCATCAGCACCGACATCGCCGACAACGCGTTCAACCCGCAAGGGCGCAACGCCGAAGAGATCCTCGACGACGCCGAGCGGCAGATCTTCCAGATCGCCGAGGCCCGGCCGAAGACCGGTGGCCCGGTAGGGGTCAACGAGCTGTTGACCAAGGCCATCGACCGGATCGACACGCTGTTCAACTCCGACAGCGATATCACCGGTATCTCCACCGGGTATACCGACCTGGACGAGAAGACCAGTGGCTTGCAGGCAGCCGACCTGATCATCGTCGCCGGCCGTCCATCGATGGGTAAGACCACCTTCGCCATGAACCTGGTGGAAAACGCCGTGCTGCGCAGCGACAAGGCGGTGCTGGTGTTCTCCCTCGAGATGCCAGGCGAATCGCTGATCATGCGTATGCTCTCGTCCCTCGGCCGCATCGACCAGACCAAGGTCCGTTCCGGCCAGCTGGACGACGACGACTGGCCGCGCCTGACCTCGGCGGTCAACCTGCTCAACGACCGCAAGCTGTTCATCGACGATACCGCCGGCATCAGCCCGTCGGAAATGCGTGCGCGCACCCGCCGCCTGGCGCGTGAGCACGGTGAAATTGGCATGATCATGGTCGACTACCTGCAGCTGATGCAGATCCCGGGTTCTGCCGGCGACAACCGGACCAACGAGATTTCCGAGATCTCCCGCTCGCTCAAGGCCCTGGCCAAGGAATTCAACTGCCCGGTCATCGCCCTGTCGCAGCTGAACCGCTCCCTGGAACAGCGGCCGAACAAGCGCCCGGTGAACTCCGACTTGCGTGAATCGGGTGCAATCGAGCAGGACGCCGACGTGATCATGTTCGTCTACCGCGACGAGGTGTATCACCCGGAAACCGAGCACAAGGGCATTGCCGAGATCATCATCGGTAAACAGCGTAACGGCCCCATCGGCTTCATCCGCCTGGCCTTCATCGGCAAGTACACCCGCTTCGAGAACCTCGCGCCGGGTATGTACAACTTCGACGACGACGAATAAACGCAGGGTTTGCGTATTGCAGATGAATCCGACCTCTGCCGTCGGATTTGATCAAAATTTGTGCTATATTCCGCGCCCGCGATTTCCCTGAACACCAGAACCGGTCACTGACATGCAAGCAGCCAAACCACTCTACGACTATCCCAAGTACTGGGCCGAATGCTTCGGGCCAGCACCGTTCCTGCCCATGAGCAGGGAGGAGATGGATCAGCTCGGCTGGGATTCCTGCGACATCATCATCGTGACCGGGGACGCCTACGTCGACCACGCGTCGTTCGGCATGGCCATCATCGGCCGTCTGCTGGAGGCCCAGGGCTTCCGCGTGGGCATCATCGCCCAGCCAAACTGGCAGTCCAAAGACGACTTCATGAAGCTGGGCGAGCCGAACCTGTTCTTCGGCGTCGCGGCCGGCAACATGGATTCGATGATCAACCGCTACACCGCGGACAAGAAGATCCGTTCCGACGACGCCTACACCCCAGGCGGCATGGCCGGCAAGCGCCCGGACCGCGCCAGCCTGGTGTACAGCCAGCGTTGCAAGGAAGCCTACAAGCACGTGCCGATCGTGCTCGGTGGCATCGAGGCCTCGCTGCGCCGCATCGCCCATTATGACTACTGGCAGGACAAGGTCCGCCATTCGATCCTGATCGACGCCAGCGCCGACATCCTGCTGTACGGCAACGCCGAGCGGGCCATTGTCGAAGTCGCCCAGCGCCTGTCCCAGGGTGAGAGCATCGAACACATCACCGACGTGCGCGGCACCGCGTTCGTGCGCCGTGACACGCCGCAGGGCTGGTTCGAGATCGACTCCACCCGCATCGACCGCCCTGGCCGCGTCGACAAGATCATCAACCCCTACGTCAACACCCAAGACACCCAGGCGTGTGCCATCGAGCAAGCCAAAGGTGACGTGGAAGACCCGAACGAAGCCAAAGTGGTGCAGATTCTCGACAGCCCGGGCATGACCCGCGACAAGTCGGTGATCCGCCTGCCGTCGTTCGAGAAGGTGCGTAACGACCCGGTGCTGTATGCCCACGCCAACCGCGTGCTGCACCTGGAAACCAACCCAGGCAACGCCCGCGCCCTGGTGCAGAAGCACGGCGAAGTGGACGTGTGGTTCAACCCGCCACCCATCCCCATGACCACCGAAGAAATGGACTACGTGTTCGGCATGCCTTACGCACGTATTCCGCACCCGGCCTATGGCAAAGAGCGCATCCCGGCGTACGAGATGATCCGCTTCTCGGTGAACATCATGCGTGGCTGCTTCGGTGGCTGCACCTTCTGCTCGATCACCGAGCACGAAGGGCGGATCATCCAGAACCGCTCCCACGAATCGATCCTGCACGAGATCGAGGAGATGCGTGACAAGGTGCCGGGCTTCACCGGCGTGGTTTCCGACCTTGGCGGCCCGACCGCCAACATGTACCGCATCGCCTGCAAGAGCCACGAGATCGAGAAGCACTGCCGCAAGCCGTCGTGCGTGTTCCCGGGTATCTGTGAAAACCTCAACACCGACCACAGCTCGTTGATCGAGCTGTACCGCAAGGCGCGTGCCTTGCCGGGTGTGAAGAAGATCCTGATCGCCTCGGGCCTGCGTTATGACCTGGCGGTCGAGTCGCCGGAGTACGTCAAGGAGCTGGTCACCCACCACGTTGGCGGCTACCTGAAGATTGCCCCGGAGCACACCGAGCGTGGCCCGCTGGACAAGATGATGAAGCCGGGCATCGGCACCTATGACCGCTTCAAGCGCATGTTCGAGAAGTTCTCGAAAGAGGCGGGCAAGGAGCAGTACCTGATCCCGTACTTCATCGCCGCGCACCCGGGCACCACCGACGAAGACATGATGAACCTGGCCCTGTGGCTCAAGGGCAACGGCTTCCGCGCTGACCAGGTGCAGGCCTTCTACCCGTCGCCCATGGCGTCGGCCACGGCCATGTACCACTCGGGCAAGAACCCGCTGCGCAAGGTGACCTACAAGAGCGAAGGCGTAGAGATCGTCAAGAGCGAGGAGCAGCGCCGTCTGCACAAGGCGTTTTTGCGTTATCACGATCCGAAGGGCTGGCCGATGCTGCGTGAGGCGCTGGAGCGCATGGGCCGTACCGATTTGATCGGGCCAGGCAAGCACCAGCTGATTCCGTTGCACCAGCCGCAGTCCGACAGCTACCAGAGCGCCCGCCGCAAGAACTCGACGCCGGCTGGCAGCCACAAGGTGGCCAAGGAGCAGAAGATCCTGACCCAGCACACCGGCCTGCCACCGCGTGGCAGCGATGGCAGCAAGCCGTGGGACAAGCGTGAGAAGGCCAAGGCCGAGGCATTTGCCCGCAACCAGCAGGCGGCCAAAGAGCGCAAGGAAGCGGCCAAGGGTGGCGGCAAGGGTAAGAAGCCGCGTCAGCCCGTTATTCCGCGCTGAGGCTTGAAGGGGGCCGCTTTGCGGCCCATCGCAGGCAAGCCAGCTTGTGTCTTCAAGGCCAATTAAACTCAAAAGGGTGAGAGCAGTGGATGGCAGACTGATAGCCAGCGGTGCCTAAAGCACGAGTAGGAGCCTAGTCACCATCCACCTC